>JAYTSC010000555.1:0-3897 GCA_043745885.1 Bacteroidota bacterium
GCTGTCATAGAGCCATCACCAATTACAGCCACTGATTTTCGTTTTTCGCCTTTGTATTTAGCAGCAATAGCCATACCCAAGGCAGCTGATATAGAGGTGGAAGAATGCCCTACACCAAAAGTGTCATATTCACTCTCACTCCGTTTTGGAAAACCACTCAATCCCTTATATTTTCGATTAGAAATAAAAGAATCTTTCCTTCCGGTTAATATCTTATGACCATAAGCCTGGTGGCCTACATCCCATACCAGTTGATCATAAGGGGTATTATAAACATAATGTAAGGCAACACTTAATTCTACTACGCCCAAACTGGCAGCAAAATGTCCCCCATGTACACTAACCACATCTACGATGTATTGTCTAAGCTCTTCACACACTTGGTGTAACTGCTTGCGATTGAGCTTTTTAAGGTCTTCTGGTGAATTAATTAGTTGTAGAAGTGGGCCAGCGTTGATCTGCATGCAAACAGGGTTTATTATGTAAAATTAGCAAATAGAATGAAACAAAAAATTATTCCAATCTACAAACAATCCAAATATCGAATAGTTCAACGGGTGAAAAGGCTAAATTCTGCCAAACAAGGGCTGATTTTACCATTAATCAAATTTCAACCGTTTTTGAGGAAGCTTTCCATTTATATTTGCTGCAACATGAGAAGAAAGTCTTCATTATATTGGTCTTGCCAGTTAGGCGGTTGGTTGTTATATGGGTTATCCATGGTTTTTTTTGCTTTCATTTTCGAAAACAAAACAAACTATATATTATATCCACGTATAGCCATTACCATATTGGTCGGAATGTCATTTACTCATTTATTACGTGAACTAATACTTCGACTAAAACTTCGGCCCCCTATTTATGTCAAAAAATGGTGGTTGCTCACTTTAACCATCATAAGTATTATTATTTTATTTAATTTAATCAATAGTGCCATTGTTGAGTGGTTGAAAATGTATGATCCTAAGCTGAAAGTTTCTGTAGAAAAGCGCTTTCTCTCCAACCTGATTTTGGATTCTCCCTTAGTGCTTGTTTGGACGTCCATTTATTATATCTGGCATTATGTGGAATTAGGTTCCAAAAGTGAAATTCAAAAAGTGCGTTTAGAGAGTTTGGTTAAAGAGTTAGAATTAAAAACCATCAAAGCGCATATCAATCCACATTTTATTTTTAATGCATTAAATAGTATTCGTGCCTTGGTTGATGAAAATCCGGAAAGAGCCAGAACAGCCATTACGGAACTGAGTAATATCTTACGAAGCAGTATGCAAGCAGAGAAAATGGAAACCGTTCCATTTGAACGGGAATTGAATATTGTTAAAGATTATCTTGCATTAGAACATATCCGATTTGAAGACAGACTACAAATCGAGTATGATATTGATGAGGATACACTTGACCAGCCAGTTCCCCCCATGATGTTACAAACTTTAGTAGAAAATGCCATCAAACATGGGATTGGTAAACACAAGGAGGGTGGACTGGTAAGGGTAATATCCGATTATCGGGATGACCACCATGAATTAATAGTTCAAAATACCGGTCAGTTAAATGGGCTTAACCTAAATGAAGATGGTTTTGGTATTAACAGCACCCGTAATCGCTTGAAATTACTATTTGGTGGTGAAGCGACCTTTGAAATCAGGAATACTGAAAATGATATGGTAGAAGCAATCGTAAAAATGCCTGTTTTTCAGTTGCAATCATAAAATCAATTCATAAATTCGTAGTATGGCTATAAGAGCAATTATTATTGATGATGAAAGACTTGCCCGTAATGAGTTAAAAAAACTATTGCAGGATCATGCCGATATTGAAGTAATAGAAGAAGCTGCCAATGTGGATGATGGCATTGAAAAAATAGAAACTCTGAACCCTGATTTAATTTTTCTGGATATTCAGATGCCCGGTAAAACCGGATTTGATTTATTGGCTGAAGTAGAAAAAGCCCCAAAAGTTATTTTTACTACTGCCTATGATGAATATGCCATCAGGGCATTTGAAGTGAACGCATTGGATTATTTATTAAAGCCTATCGAACCCAAAAGACTGGCAGATGCAATTCAAAAACTACAAGCTGAAATATTTAAAGAAAACGTTGGCATCAATGGGGTCAATCGCGGACCATTAACAGAATACGATCAGGTATTTGTAAAAGATGGAGAACGCTGCTGGTTTGTAAAACTGGGGGAAATCCGTTTGTTTGAAAGTGTAGGTAATTACGCAAAAGTTTTTTTTGGAACACAAAAGCCACTCATCTTAAAATCACTAAATGCATTGGAAGAAAGATTGGATGACAGGATGTTTTTTCGGGCCAATCGTAAACATATCATCAACCTTCGCTGGATAGAAAAAATTGAACCTTATTTTAATGGGGGATTACTTGTTGATTTAAAAGGCGGCGAAAAAATTGAAGTGAGTCGAAGACAAACGGTAAAGTTCAAAGAAATGATGAGCCTTTAATTTCAGAAGTGTTTTGATTGAGATTTTGCTTTTTATCATTTACTCATTAATTTTTATGCAAACAAATTTTATTTACTTGTCTGGGCGTTTGTTCAAGACTCACTGATTAAAAATTCTAAATATCCGTTGTTACATTTCAGGCATTTCTTACAATAATACCAACATGAAAAAGATAGCAAGTTTTATAATAATATTATTTTTCACTATTTTTTCCTATGGGAAGTCTAAACAAGCTGAACAATTACTATCTGCGAAAGAAGTAGAAAGAGTTGAGCGAATTTTATCTTCTGATGATATGGAAGGCCGTAAAACTTTTACTCCCGGCATTGATAGAGCCGCCAATTTTATTGCTGGTGAGTTTGCTAAATCCGGATTACAAACACAGAATAATAGTGGTAGTTATCTTCAATCTTTTGCTATGGCAAGAACAAAATTTATTAGTGCCACTTGTATTTTTGATGCGGCTGCTATAGATACAAAAGATGTAATCGTTGTTACATCATCACCGGAATTAACGATTACGGAAAAGTCGGGTTATGAAAAAGTATTCATTGCGAAAACGGACAATCTGAACCAGACAGCCCGGAAATATTTAAACGCCAATAAAAATTATCTGGTATTGGTGGATACCTTTTTTGCCAAAACTTTTCCCACACTTACCCGCATGAAAGGGCAAATGTTTCAATCAGAAAAAAATGTTGTTTTTGTTTTGAATAATAAAGAGCCCCAAATATTTTCAATTACAGCGAAGCATGAAATAACTGAACAAAAACTGGCAAATGTGTTAGGGATTTTACCTGGCAAAAGCAAAAAAAATGAATACGTTATTTTCTCTGGTCATTACGACCATTTGGGTATTTCTAGTAAAGACAGACAGGGTAATTTGCTCACCGATTCAATCTTTAATGGTGCCAATGACGATGCGGCAGGAACCACAGCGGTAATCATGTTAGCTAAATATTTTAAAGCCTTGAATAATAATGAACGGACTTTAATTTTTGTGGCTTTTACTGCAGAAGAAATTGGTGGATTTGGCGCGCAATACTTTTCACGTCAATACAATCCTGAAGAAGTGAAAGCCATGTTTAACATTGAAATGATTGGAACAGAAAGTAAATGGGGAAAAAATTCTGCTTATATAACCGGTTATGAGAAAACTGATATGGGAAAAATGCTTCAGGGTAATTTAGAAGGAACCGGATTTACTTTTTACCCCGATCCTTATCCAACACAAAATCTTTTCTTCCGTTCCGATAATGCAACCCTTGCCAGATTAGGCGTACCTGCCCATACCATTTCTACTTCTAAAATGGATTCTGAACCCAATTACCATAAAACCAGCGATGAAATCGGCACATTAGATATGGAGAATATGGCCATGATAATTAAATCCATCGCATTAAGTTCAAAAGGAATTATCAGCGGAAAAGAAAC
>JAYTSC010000556.1:0-2673 GCA_043745885.1 Bacteroidota bacterium
CAGTAATAATCTGTGAATCTGTGGCAATAAATAAGTTAGAATTGTAACCCTTGATTAACAGTAAATAAAGAAAATAATATATTCATAAAAAATAACCAATGGAAATACGTTTTCAATCCAGTCCTAAAGAAGTAAAAGGGATGAATACAGAAGAAATCCGTAGCAATTTTTTAGTTCCCGAACTTATGAATGATGACGCATTAAAATTGGTCTACTCTCACTTTGATCGGGTGATTGTGGGTGGTGTCAAACCAGTAAATAAAAAAATAGTATTACCCAATGAGCCTGAATTACGGGCTGATTATTTTTTACAAAGAAGGGAACTTGGGATGATTAATGTAGGTGGTGCAGGTGTTGTTGAAGCTGATGGAGTAAGTTATGAACTCAATAAATTAGATGCATTGTATCTTGGTAAAGGAACACAGGAAGTAACCTTTACCAGTAAGATAGCAAATGATCCTGCCAGCTTTTTTATGATGTCAACAACCGCTCACCATACATACCCTAATAGAAAAATGTCAAAAGAAGAAGCTTCACCGGTTGCCATGGGTGAAACGGCTACTGCTAATAAAAGAACGATTTATAAATATATTCATACTGAGGGTATTCAAAGTTGTCAATTGGTAATGGGATTAACCGTTTTAAGCGAAGGAAGTGTTTGGAATTCGGTTCCTCCACATACCCACACACGAAGAATGGAAGTCTATTTTTATTTCGATCTGCCTCAGCAACATCGAGTATTTCATTTGATGGGTGAGCCAACAGAAACTCGTCATATTGTTATGGCCAATCAGGAAGCTGTGATTTCTCCTCCCTGGTCTGTGCATTGCGGTTCGGGTACCACCCATTATGGATTTATTTGGGCAATGGCCGGTGAAAACTATACTTTCACAGATATGGATCCTGTTGCGATTACAGAGATGCGCTGATTAAACTATTGAAATAAATAAAGTATTCTGCATGGGCGAATTGTTGTTGCGATTCTTTCCTTCCCCAAAGGAGTAGGGCGATGCTATTGAACAAAGTGTATTATCTGTAGTAGAAGAATCCAACAGTCTTAACTAATTCTCTGCGTAACCTCTGCTTCTCTTCGCCTCTGCGGTTGGAAAAAACTTGTCATTAAAACAATCATAAATACTAGCAAGATACTACCAACCGCAGAGGCGGAGAGAAGCAGAGAAATATTGCAGAGTGATTTTTTTTATATAAAGTAAGCAAAAACTAAATCCTCACCTTAATCACTAATTTTTTTATCACCCCATCCCCAATCATCGGTGCATGCACATCTTCCGGGAAAAAAATAACAAACTGTCCATCTGTCAAATCAAAAAACATATCCGGTGCATCATTGTAGAATAAAACATCTTTTTCTGAATTGTATTCACCTCTCGGATTAAAACAAGAGCCACGAGGCTTCCAGCCCATCGTTTCTTTACCCTTAATACAAACTTGTATATCAATATGGGCATTATGACATTCAAACTTTGCGGTGGATTCTTCTGCCGTCATTCCTGTTTTCTCAGCAACAATTCCTTTTAAATCATCACCTTCAATATCAAATTTGCCCACTTCTAATGAAGACAAATCAGTACTGTTAATATAAGTGAAAGCTTTTGCAAAAAGGGGGTTCAGGCTTGTATATTTGTATGCATTAGCTAAATTATCTATGATCATTTTCTTGTTTTTAATTTTTCAAATTTACCGCTGCACTCTTCCGGACGCATCACCCTTCATTAATTCTTTTACTTCACTTAAAGTGGCATGATTAAAATCTCCCGGAATAGTATGTTTAATGGCTGAAGCAGCTACACCAAATTCAGCAGCTTCAGGCATGGGCATTCCTGTTACCAGCCCATAAATAAATCCACTGGCAAAAGAATCTCCACTTCCTACACGGTCTACTATACGAACTTCATATTGTTTGGTATGATAGAATTCACTGCCATCATATACCAAAGCACTCCATCCGTTATCAGAAGCACTATGACTTTCTCTTAAAGTAGAGGCAATGTATTTAAATCCAAACTTTGCTTTCATTTGTTGAAACACATCTTTATAACCATCCAGATTTAATTCACCTTTGGTTACATCAGTACCTTTACTGGTAAAACCCAGGGTGGTATCTGCATCTTCTTCGTTACCAATACAAACATCCACATATTGGCAAAGTCTGGTCATTACTTCTCTCGCCTTTTCTTTGGTCCATAATTTCTTACGATAATTTAAATCAATACTGGTTGTAATTCCTTTTGCCTTAGCAGCTTTTAGCGCAGCTTCAGTTAAGGCTGCAGCTTTATCGCTCAATGCAGGGGTAATGCCGGTTGTATGAAACCAACTGGCACCTTCCAGAATTTTATCAAAATCAAATTCACTAATATCCATTTCAGCAACTGATGCGCCTGCACGGTCATAAATAACCTGTGAGGCACGCATAGAAGCGCCGGTCTCCAAAAAATAAATGCCTAAACGTTTACCACCCCGGGCAATAAACTGTGTATCTACCCCAAAGCGACGAACATGGTTAATGGCTGCTTGACCAAGGGCATTGTCTGGGACTTTAGTAACAAAAACGCCATTTAATCCATAATTAGAGAGGGCAACAGCAACATTGGCCTCACCACCACCATAGGTTACATCAAAACTATCGCTTTGAACAAACCGATCAAATCCGGG
>JAYTSC010000557.1:0-5423 GCA_043745885.1 Bacteroidota bacterium
GGTTGGATTTCCTGAGAAAGCTAAAGCTAGGGTTATAATTCCCCCAATTTTTAGATTTTCCGGAACATTTATCAAATATGCATTCCCATCACGCGTATAAGAAAGTTTCTTTTCTCCAATATAGGCTTTGGTTAGTTTCATTGGTTCTTGTAGGTCAATTTGCATTCTTTTACCAACTGCAAGCACTTTAAAAAGTATATCTACTTTCCCCTCAATGTATTTTTTATCATAATTAGGAGTAACCCCAATGGTATAATGGATTACATCCCACCAGGTTCTGTCTGCATTTAATGAGCCGCGAAGCGTATCCCCATGAGTAAACAATATTTTACTTTCTCCTAATTGTCCAAAAACAAAACCTGTGAAGAAGAAACCAATTAATGTAAGTAATTTGAATTTTAAATTCATTTTTGAAAATTAAGATATTAAAGATAGCATGAATGTCAATATTCCGCTAAAACACAAAAAAACTTTACTAAAGTCAATTCCGATGAAGTATTTTTTTATCATCATCACTTTGTGGGCCATTTCAGGATGTACTAATCAAAAAAACTATCAAAAACAAGTATTTTTTTATAATGAAACTACGGGCACTTCGTCTCTTGATCCGGCTTTTGCCAAGAATCAATCCATTATGTGGCCGGTACATCAATTATATAATACTTTGGTGGAAATAGACAGTTCATTAAATATTGTGCCCTCTTTGGCAAAAAGCTGGGAGATAAGTAGTAATAGGCTATTATATACTTTTCATTTACGTAATGGAATTTTGTTTCATGATAACGATGCTTTCCCCGGCGGAAAAGGAAGGATATTAACTGCTAAAGATGTGGTCTATAGTTTGCAAAGAATCATGGATAAAACTATAGCCAGTAGTGGGGCATGGATCTTTAATAATCGAATAGATACTTTATCGGGATTGAAAGCCTTGGATGATTCAACTTTCCAGTTACAACTCTTGCGTCCATTCCATCCTATTCTGGGCATTCTCAGTATGCAATATTGTAGTATTGTACCCATTGAGGTTGTACAAAAATATGGCAAAGACTTTCGAAGCCATCCCTGTGGAACCGGTCCTTTTCAATTATTTTCATGGGATGAAGGTGATGCGATGATATTGCACAAGAATGAACATTATTGGGAATTTGATTCAGTTGGACAAAGGCTACCCTATATAGATGCTATCAAGATTAGTTACTTTACTAATAAGGCAACCGAATTTTTACAGTTTAGACAAGGGGCTTTGAGTTTTCTGAATGATATTGATCCCTCTTTCAAAGATGAAATACTAACCAAGAATGGTGAACTGAGGGAACAATGGAAGGGAAAGTTGGTCTTAAAAAAACATCCCTATCTCAATACAGAATATTTCGGCATTTTAGTTGATGAAAATAATCCACTGGTTAAAAATAGTGCTACAACGATTAAGGCAGTTCGCCAGGCAATGAATTTTGCCATAAATAGAAAACAGTTGATGATGTATATGCGTAATTCCATCGGCATTCCAGCCGAGGCTGGTTTTGTTCCGGGAGGATTGCCTTCACGTAATACCGAATTTGTAAAAGGATATGTGTATTCACCTACCAAAGCCAGACAATTATTAACTGAGGCGGGATTTCCAGAGGGAAAGAATCTTCCTCCCATAAAACTATTAACGGTAAGTATCTATGCAGATATAGCCAGTTTTGTAGCCAGGCAATTAGAAGAAGTGGGTATTATGGTACAAGTAGAAACGATTCAAAAAAGTTTATTGTTGGAACAAACCGCAAAATCACAAGCCCTTTTTTTCAGAGGAAGCTGGATAGCCGACTATCCGGATGCAGAAAATTACATGGCTATGTTTTATAGTAAAAACCCGGCTCCCCCAAATTATACCCGATACAACAATCCTGTTTTTGATAAACTTTATGAGCAAGCTTTATTGGAAAACAATGATTCTTTGCGATACAAATTATACAGAGAAATGGATCAACTGGTCATTAACGATGCACCGGTAATTCCTATCTGGTATGATATGGCTATTCACTTAATACAACCCAATGTGGAGGGCTTTTATCCGAATGCTTTGAATTTGCTGGAATTGAGAAGGACAAAAATCAATAATTAATAGTTAATTATTAACTAACCGCTCCCTAACTTTTCTTCAACTTATCCTTAAACGCTTTCTCAAACTTTTCCAATTTAGGGGCAATTACGTATCTGCAATATCCTTGGTTTTGGTTGTCATTATAATAATTCTGGTGATAGTTTTCTGCAGGATAGAAATCTTTAAAGGGTTCAATGGTGGTGACTATCGGTCTATCCCAGGCACCGCTTTTGTTTAGGACTTCTTTATAATGTTCTGCCTTTTGTTTTTGTTCCTCATTATGGTAAAAGATGACACTCCTGTATTGCGGACCTACATCATTTCCTTGCTGATCCTTTGTGGTAGGGTCATGGGTTTTCCAAAAAACTTCCAATAATTCATCATAGGAAATTTTAGCAGGATCATACACAATTCTGGCTAATTCTGCATGGCCGGTATTCTTATCACAAACCTGTTCATAGGTAGGATTTTTTACAAATCCACCACCATATCCACTCAATACATGGTAAACACCGTTTAATCGCTGAAAGAACGCCTCTGTACACCAAAAACAACCTTCACCAAAAGTAGCGGTATCTGTTTTTGCTCCTTGCGGAATTGTCTCTTTATTCATAGTTGCTAATTTTTTATCAGTTTTGGGTTGAGCACAGCCAAACAAACTTATGGTCAACATTATTATAGAAAAATAAGTACGCATGGATTTTTATTTTTTTAAATATACGATTATTGTTATCAAACAGATTGACGAGCAAAGGGTTCACTCATTACAGATGAAAATAATGTTATGAATTCATTAACAAGTTAAATGCTCCCAAAGGCAAGGGTGCAATATTTGAACGCCCAAATCTGCTTTTGCGCCCTAGTGAGCATAATATCTGACAATCATCATAGATATCCGATTGAAACCCACACACCCTTAACTTTGTACCCAAAGAAAATTATTTACTCAAATGCGTTTGTACCCGGAATCAGCAGCATCACAATTAGAATTTGATAAGGTTAAGTCATTGTTACGAGAACAGGCTAAAACCGAATATGCTAAACTCAAAGCCGAACAGCTTCGAATTCATACCCGAAAGGAATTTATTGAACTGGAATTAAGACAAAGTTTTGAGTATAAATGCATTCTTCAGCAGAGCCAGTATTTTCCCAATGATTTTATCACTAACATTAGTCGAGATCTAAAATTATTGGCTATTCCCGGTGCCCTATTAACCGGCGAACAGTGGCTGTCAATTCGTAAGTTGACAGAGAACATCAGTAATATTTTTCGTTGGTTTGATACAGAAAGAAGGCTTGCATTCCCGGCATTGGCAGAGGTAATTGCAGGAACTTATTATGAAAAAATAATCATTGTTCTAATAGATGAGATTTTAGATGAAAATGGAAATGTAAAAGACAAAGCATCTGAAGAATTACAAAAAATTAGAATGGGCCTCTTTCGAAAAAGGAATGAGCTGCGGAGGATGTTTCAAAAAGTGATTGCCAAATTAGCCAAGGCCGGATATAGTGCCGACATAGATGAAAGCTTTAGCAATGGAAGAAGGGTAGTAGCCGTATTTTCTGAACATAAACGTCAAGTGAAAGGAATCTTACATGGAGAAAGTGACAGTCGAAAAACAGCTTTTATTGAACCGGAAGAAACCATTGAACTCAATAACGACGTGTTTGCGTTGGAACATGAGGAAGTGAGAGAAGTACAAAAAGTGTTACGGGTACTAACCGAAAAATTATCGATTTATGCGTCTTTGTTAAAACAATACCTAACCATTTCAGGCGAATACGATTTTATTAACGCCAAAGCAAAATTAGCAATAGAAATGAATGCACAGTTACCGGAACTGACTGATAAAGCCCATGTTCATCTGATAGATGCTTATCATCCGCTTTTGTATTTATATAATAAGGCATCCGGTAAAAAGACGGTACCTGTTACGATTTCGCTGGATGAAACAAATAGAATTTTGGTGATTAGTGGACCTAATGCGGGAGGGAAAACGGTTACCATGAAAACAATCGGCTTAAATCAAATCATGTTACAAAGCGGATTATTGGTTCCGGTGCACCCTGATTCGAAGATGGGTATTTTTAAACAACTTTTTATTCATATTGGTGATACACAGAATCTGGAATTTGAATTAAGTACTTATTCCAGCCATTTGCTTCATATGAAATATTTTATAGAAACAGCCAACGGTAAAACTTTGTTTTTTATTGATGAATTAGGTAGTGGAAGTGATCCCAACCTAGGTGGTGCCTTTGCAGAAGTGATTATGGAAGAATTATCCCGTCGTCATTCTTATGGTATTGTAACCACCCATTACCTGAATTTAAAAGTGATGGCTAACCATACACAGGGCATCATTAATGGAGCCATGCAGTTTGATGAGGTAAACCTACAACCCATGTATAAACTAATTGTAGGCAAACCGGGTAGCTCATACACTTTTGCCATTGCGGAAAGAATTGGGCTTCCTAAACATATGATTGCTAAAGCAAGAAAATTGGTTGATGAAGATCATTTTAAACTGGATCGTTTATTGAATAATACCGAACAGGATTTGCAGCAATTAGAAAAAGATAAAAAAGAACTGAGTAAACTGGTAAAAGAAAATGAGAAGTTAAAAAAAGAAATGCAGGTTGTCATCGAAAAAGAACGCCATCAACAACAGATAGAATTATTAAAGAACCAAAACCAAATTGCAGAAGATCGATTGATTTACTTGAAAGATATGGAACGCAAATTGAAACAAATTGTTCTTGACTGGAAAAGGGCTGAAAATAAAAATGAAGTGGTTAAAAATCTTCAATCCCTTCTGTTTAAAAGTAAAGAAGGAATCGTTGTTAATAAATTGGCTAAAAAAGTAGACTTAAAATATAAAGAACTCTCTGAAAAAATAATAGTGGGGTCACTCGTCAAACTGAAAAAAAATTACCAGATAGGGGAGGTTAAAGAAATTAGGGGGAAACGTGCTATTGTACAGATTGGTTCATTACCCATGAATGTAGATATTGCCGATTTGGTTTCGGTTGAAAAAATAGAACAAGTAGAACCTCTTAGCCTAAAAGTCAAGTAATAATTTCTATCTAAATCTCATCTTAAATCCAATAGAGCTCCCTAAAATATTTCATCCTACTAAAGGGTTTTATAATTTCCCAGTAATTGTTTTTATCAATAATGTCTTTACTCCTCAATCTATAATAGTCGGTTAATAATCTATATGGGAAAGCATAAATTAATAAAAGAACTCCAAACCACCCGCTATCGAAAACATTATTTTTTGAGCAGTATACAAGCAATGGTAAAGGGGCAATAATGACTATATAATAAATCAAT
>JAYTSC010000558.1:0-1966 GCA_043745885.1 Bacteroidota bacterium
ACGCAAAGGCGATATTATTAGTAGAATGAGTAATGATGCCAATGAAGTAGAATGGAGTGTGATGAGTACTTTGGAAGGTTTGGTTCGTGACCCTTTAAATATTCTTATTTACTTGTTTACACTGGTTTATATCAGTCCTGCGCTTTCTTTGTTTTTATTGGTGCTCTTACCCTTAACAGGATTTATTATTGGCAGAGTGAGTAGATCATTAAAAAAACAATCTACTGCTTCACAAGAACAACTTGGCTCGTTGATGTCGATACTTGATGAGACATTGGGTGGGTTAAGAGTAATCAAAGCATTTAATGCGGAAAAAATATTGGGTACTAAATTTTTCCAAACCAATGATAACTTAAACCATATTCGGAATAGAATGAATTTCAGGAGAGACCTGGCTTCTCCCATGTCTGAATTTTTAGGCGTACTGGTTCTTTCCTGTATATTATGGTTTGGAGGTAAATTGGTTTTGAATCACCAGGCCGGATTAAGTCCCGATAGTTTTATTACGTATATTCTAATTTTTACACAGATCATTAATCCTGCAAAATCCTTATCAACTGCTTATTACAATGCACAACGTGGCAGTGCGGCTATTCAACGAATTGAAGAAATATTACAAGCACCGGTAACGATAACTGATCTGCCCAATGCAAAAGTATTAACCCGTTTTCAGCATAGTATTGAATTTAAAAATGTATCATTCTCCTATGACGATACCGTTATTTTAAAGAACATTAATTTAACCATTGAAAAAGGAAAAACCATTGCCTTAGTAGGTTCTTCGGGTGCCGGGAAAAGTTCATTAGCCGACTTGGTACCCAGATTTCATGATGTAACAAATGGCGAACTTTTGATTGATGGCATCAATATAAAAAACTATACACTTCATTCTGTAAGAAGCTTGATGGGTATAGTTACGCAGGAGCCAATTTTATTTAATGATACCATTGCCAACAATATTGCTTTAGGAGTAGGCCAGGTAAGTGTTGCACAGATTGAGCAAGCAGCCATTATTGCCAATGCCCAAAATTTTATTATACAAAAAGAAGAGGGATTTGATTCAAATATTGGTGATCGTGGAAGCAAACTAAGCGGTGGTGAGCGACAAAGGATAACAATTGCCAGAGCTGTTCTTAAAAATCCACCCATTCTTATTTTGGATGAGGCAACTTCCTCATTGGATACAGAAAGTGAAAGATTGGTTCAGGATGCCATTAATAATATGATGCAGAATCGTACTTCACTAGTAATTGCTCATCGGCTATCTACTATTCGTCATGCAGATGAAATCATTGTTCTTCAGAAAGGTGAAATTGCTGAGAGAGGCAATCATGATGCATTGCTGGCACAAAATGGAATTTACCGAAAGCTGGTAGATATGCAAGAAGTTAAATAATATACGCAAAAAAAAGGGGCCGCAAAATTGCGGCCCGGGTAGTTAGTTATGGGTTACGATCCTTTTATTGCTCAACGGTTGGCTTTACCAAACCTAGTTTAGCTTCAAGGCTCATAGTTGCATGAGGCACTGCTTTTAAACGGGCTTTATCGATCAGTTTACCGGTAACACGACAAATACCATAGGTTTTGTTTTCAATACGCATTGTGGCTTTTTCGAGGTGATCTATATAAGTAATCTGACGGCTGGCCATTTGGCTCAACTGCTCTCTTTCCATACTCATACTGCCATCTTCC
The DNA here is from genome assembly GCA_043745885.1 of Bacteroidota bacterium. Lineage (GTDB taxonomy): Bacteria > Bacteroidota > Bacteroidia > Chitinophagales > Chitinophagaceae > Sediminibacterium. Next base: position 1,693 of record JAYTSC010000558.1, read on the forward strand.
ATTGTCATGTAACGGGCATCATCATTATCGCCGCCCATCTCATCTTTACGGGTTATTAATCCCTGTAAATAACCCAGCTCTTTTCTGGCTGCGTCCATTTTCTTTGTTATCAATTCTCTGAATTCATTTAAGTCATTATCACTGTATTTTACCAAAGGATCGCCATTGGTTCTGGCGGCATCTGTTCTTTTCTCCAATTGGGTATATCCGGGCTTGTATGGAACACTCGTTCTGGTGTTAATCTTAGGTACTTTTATATCCTTGATAGGTTCGG
>JAYTSC010000559.1:0-1796 GCA_043745885.1 Bacteroidota bacterium
AAAACATTGGGTGGAGCGGTTAATAAAGTGTTCTGGGACAATAATCCTGATAATTTCATCAAATAATAAATTTGACACATGAAAAAAATCCTAAATAAAATATTGGTAGTCATTGCATTTACTGTTATAGCGGTCGCTTGTAAAAAAGTAAACGATGGCAGTTCCTTTAATAATCCCTTCGTTGATATTACCAACTTGGGAACCGGGGCATATATTACCCTTAATTCAAATGGTAATCTCAATTTAAATTTTGCAGCAATTAATGCTTCAAAAGTGAGTGTAAAAGTAGATGCTTATAATAATGGAGCAAAAATTAAAGAAATTAAGCTCTATGTATTCAAGGGGTCTTCTTCAGATCCTAAAGCATGGAAATTAGTGAAAACGGTTCCATTTAGCGGCACTACAGAATTAAGTGCTACCGGTGCTGAAATTGCCACCGCTTATGGTACTACAACGGCTGCCTTATTTAGTCCAGGGCAGGTTTATACCTTCTACAACCAAATCATAACTGATGATGGAAGAATTTTCGACCTTTCTAATACTGTGGGTGCTTTAGAGTCAAATTCCAATTATAATGCATGTATGCGTTGGACTGCTTTTGTGGTTTGTCCCTTTACGGGTGGTATGACAGGTAATTATAAGGTGATATCTGATGATGATTGGCAAGATTGGGCTGCTGGGGATATTGTAAAGGTAACCGATGGACCTCTTGCTAACATGATTGACATTTCTCAAGTTTGGCCTAATCCTGCGTATGGTAGCGTTAAAACTCCATTAACAATTAAAATTGATCCTCAAACCGGGGCAGCAACTTTAGGTATTTCTTCCACCACTGCATGGGCTGATTATGGTATTTTAACAACTAGCTACACTCCTAGCTCAGGTACACTTGGGTATGTATTTTCATGTACTGGTTATATCGGTTTAAAAATCGGGATAAAAGGTAGTAATGGTGCAGATTATGGCATAAATACTTTGATTTTGCAGAAGCAATAAACCTATTAAATTTAAAAAAGAGGTTGTCTCGAAAGTTCTAGACAACCTCTTTTTTATTATTGTAGGCGATGGAAAAAATAATACAATATCTAATTTTAAACTGCTTACTTTCCTTTTCAAACGGCCTAATTTCTAATCAATATTTTTCATTTTTTTGACATGTAATGCAGAGAATCGCTTTTTTCATTTCATGATTTTTCGGCATTTTAAGTGGAGGGTTAACTAACCTTAATTTCTTAAACACCGAACAGCATATCCATCCTCTTTACCAAAGTTGCTTCTGTAGACTCCATCATCGTCATAACGTAATGAATAAAACCAGGAACTGAAAGTAAAATATTCTGTTGAAGTCCACCAACTACCAAAATAGCCCTCGGCATTAAATATACCGTTCCTAAAACGGTACCCCCCCGGAGAGGCAGTAAAGCCTGTACTGTTTGTGCCATTGCCTTTATCATTCCATCCATGATTACTTTTTATTTTAGTGCCGGCCACTGCTTCACCGCCTAAATAGTTAATCAGTTTTGCCCATTCGTTATTTGAAGCAACATGCCACCCAATTGGGGCTAAACCTCGCTTATCATTTACGGCAAACCAATTGTACAATTTTCCATATTTTTTATTATTTGTTGAGTCGTTATGGTAATAGCACCAGGCAGGTTTTTTCGATGCTCCGACTTTTTCCCATGCTTCCGGCGTTTTTGCTTCTGGGATTCGGTCACCGTTTTTAAAATGAGTGACTTGTAAATTGGCTGCATCCCAGGTTTGTTCACCAATTTTTATTTCAGTCAATGGATTTA
>JAYTSC010000560.1:0-7687 GCA_043745885.1 Bacteroidota bacterium
CACATTCTCCAAAGGGTACGGATTATTGCAATTAAATTTAAAAATGCTTCGTAGGGAAGGCAAATGAGTGTGAACAGCGTTTTGAGCGTAATCTCCTTGAGATTCTGTAAGGATTTTTCAATGTGGTATTTTAATATTACATCTTTTGGTTTCCTGATGGTATCCCAAAGTAAGGAGATAAACATGGGGAAAATAATAATTCCCGAAACTGCAATCGTCCAGAATAAAATGGAATGAAGAACAACCCAAGCCAGTAATAATAAAACAGTTAATGCAATTGGCACAAGACTGCGTCTCATATTGTCAAATATTTTCCAGCGGGATAAAGCTGAAATGGGGTTTTTGTATAACTGTTTTTTCGGACCCTTAATCCAAGGCAAAATCCAGGAAAAAATCTGCCAGTCACCACGAACCCATCGTAACCGCATTTTTATATCGGCGCTATAGGTTGTGGGATATTTTTCAAACAACTGAACATCACTTAGTAAACCAGAACGGATATAACAACCCTCTATAAGATCATGGCTAAGAATACGATTTTCTAAAAATTGTCCATCCAGCACTTGCTGAAATATCTGGACGTCGTAAATTCCTTTACCTATATAAGAACCCTCGCCAAATATATCTTGGTAAACATCCGAAGAAGCACGAGTATATGGATCAATACCGGGTTCATTTCCATGCATACGGGTGTATCTGGAACCGGTTACATCCGGCAAGCTAACCGTAACACGTGGTTGCAATATTCCATATCCTCTTGTTACCCGCTTCTTTTTTTCATTATACCATGCATGGTTTAAAGGATGTGCCATGGTACCTATCAGTTTCCAGGCAGAATTAAGCGGTAATTGCGTATCGGCATCCAGTGTTATTACATATTTTATTTGGGGAAAAATAGACTGATCACCGATAATTAGCGAAAAGTGTTCATTTGTATTTCTCCTGAGCAACTTATTTAAATCTGAAAGCTTACCCCGTTTTCTTTCATATCCCATCCATATTTTTTCAACCGGATTCCATTTTCGGGGGCGATGAAAAAGGTAGAACAAATCATTATTGTTTCTTTGATATTTCTTATTCAGTGCTTCAATCCCATTCTTTACTGTATTTAAAAGTTCCTGATCATTTAAAAGTATTTCCTGCGAAGCATCTGTAAAATCTGTTAATAATCCAAAATGCAAATGATTTTTTCTATTTGCTAAAAACCTTACTTCCAGTGCTTCAACTAAATTTTCTATTTCAATAACATTCGTAAGCATAGCCGGAATTACCACCATCGTACTGGAAGAATGCGGTATTTTTTCGGAGTAATCCATTCTTGGCAACAGGTCTGGCTTAACCAATAATGTGGCAAAAAAGTTTACAACTGATATGGCAAGCTGGCTCGCACATATCAATGCAAGAACACTAACTAACAGGAGTTGCCATGTGCTATTTGTTTCAGTATCTACTTTAATAAAAATAGCAGTGCTTATGCCTGCGGTTATCAAAAAAATAAAAAAGAAATAAATAGGGAATGACATCCCTTTAATACTGTGCAGCATCTTCTGGATAGCAGACACTTGCATTTTTGCTGTTTTTCTAGTTTGAACTACCCCTTGTCCTATCAGGTAGTATCCCACATGCGCAGCGCGTTGATCACTTTCGCTAATTGGTACATTTTCATGCATTAATTGTATGGCTATGCGGGCAACTTCCTCTTCACTTAAAGGACTATTCTTCGAAATAAGTTCTACCACATGACGATAGCGGTCACGGGTAGCAAAATCCATTAACCCATAAATACCATCTTGATCCTGTAATAATATTTTTTCAACGATACTGTGTGATTCAACAAAATTCCGCCAGTCCATTGCCCCAAGTAAGCGAAGACTTCCGATACTGTTGCTGACAGAAACCTGGTCTGCAGCCTGCTTTTTAGTTTCAGCATTTACTAATTCAGTACCCGTTAATCCGCTTCCGGATAATTGTTGTTCAATCCAGGTAAGTACTAATGCCAGTTCAGGGCCTTTCCCGCGTAACTGACGAATTAATTCAGAAACAAATGGCCCCACAATTGGTGGATTGGATCTAGCCATATCCGATATTACCAGTATAAGGTTTTTAGGGTTTATTTCTGTTGTGTCAATCATTTTTTCTGCCCAGTAATTGGCAAGGTTTCTGTCAACTTTATCAATAGCGATTCGGGCAGAGACACGCCGGATATTTTCAATTAGTGCCAGCCGAAGCATAATGGGTATGGACCATAATTCGCCCAATTTCAGATGGGTAACTGTTTGATATGCCTTCACAAAATTACCAAGGTTTCCGATATCTATTCTTCCGTCACTATGAGAAATTATCTGTAGAACAAGGTCATAGCTTCGTGTAATACCAGACCCCGATCCATCCAGAAGCTGGGGTAAATCTTCACTATATTTTTTCGGAAAGTGTGTTTTAGCGATCTGGATATGTTCTTCTATCAGGTAGAAATTATCTATAAGCCATTCGCCAGCCGGTGATACCTGATAATTTCTTTTTATTGAATCGGTGAGCAGTTTGCGAACTTTCTGTAAAGTTTCTTCATTGTCTGTAAGCCGTTTCAATAAATGATCTTTAGCAGGGATGGTACTTAATTTGTGTTTTGCAGCCAGTGTTTTACCGAAACGCTCTAATTGATCAGAACTAAACAGTTCCTCCCTTAACGGTTCTTCGTCTAAATAATTGAGTTTAGTATCACTCACCTGAAAAAAGTTTCTCATTTCAGATATGAGCACGTGCCTTGCGGGAATCAATTTCAATTTCATAGGTTTATTTAATCCATTTATAGCGCTGCATCGATAATAGTTTGCGCCTCATCAATAATTTTTTTCAAGTAATCTTTGCTCAAAAAACTTTCAGCATAAATTTTATATATATCTTCTGTGCCGGAAGGACGAGCTGCAAACCACCCATTTTCTGTAGACACTTTTATGCCACCGATTGATTCATTTTTTTTAGGTGCATTAATTAACATAAGTTTAATTTCTTCACTGGCGAAATCTTCGTGTTTAATTTGTGAAGCAGTCCCGTTCAAATTGCGGCATAATTTCTGTTTTTTGCTGTAAAAGCAAATGTCTTGCGTAATGGCAAGGATATGATTTTCATTAAACGAATTTTTTAATGATAATCCACCATGGTCGGAAGTGCCGAATGCAAATCGTTGACCAGATATATGCGTATCAGGTATCCCGGCATAGTAAGCTGTAATTCGCCTGGGAATGTTTACAAGTATATTTTGTTCAGCAGGCTTTTCAGCCAAGGGACTAATTTCCATAGTTGCTACATTTTATTTTCCATTTCAACACTATATTCTCCAAGCCTTGCTGCAGCATCGGATTTGGCACGGCCATACAATAATTGCTGAGCTTGTTTCACATTAGATTCCTGGCCTTTCCATCTATTTAAAGCAGGCTGCTGAATGGCTCTTGCAAAAGAAAAAGTTACTATCCACGGCAAATGGTTCTTACAATTTTTATTGATCCTATTCAAATGTGCGGCCGCATCTTCAGGCGTTTGCCCGCCTGATAAAAATGCGATAGCTGGTACAGCGGCAGGAACGGAAGCAAGCAGGCAATTTACAGTTGCGGTGGCCACTTCATCAATGCTGTTTTGATGAGCACTTTCTGTTCCGGCAATTACCATATTTGGTTTCAGAATCAATCCTTCTAAATCAATGTTAAATTGATACAATTGATAAAAAAGGGTTTTCAAAACCTGCTCTGTTACATCATAACATTGTTGTATGGTATGATTACCTGTCATTAATACTTCTGGCTCCACAATAGGTACGATGTCAGCCTCCTGGCATAAAGCTGCATAGCGTAAAAGCGCATGTATATTAGCTTTGACAGAAGCAATGGTTGGCGTGTGCGCACCAATCGTTATCACGGCACGCCATTTGGCAAACCGGGCACCCATCTGTTTATATTCTCCTAAACGATCTCGTAGACCATCTAACCCCTCTGTAATTTTTTCGCCTGGGAAACCTGCCATTGGCGTAGCTCCCATGTCAACTTTTATTCCCGGGATGATTCCGGCCTTTATCAATATATCGGCCATTGGTATCCCATCTGTTGTTTGCTGGCGAATTGTTTCGTCATACAAAATAGCGCCGCCAATACTTTCATTTAGACCAGGCGTTGTAACAATCAGTTCACGATATTTACGCCGCATTTCAAATGTTTGTGGAATGCCAACTGAAGCAAAGCGTTTGTTACAGGTGCCGTTGCTTTCATCCATTGCCAGCAATCCTTTGCCATTGGCAAACATGTGCGCAATGGTATCTTTTAATATTTGTTTATTCATTTACATAATGTTTAGATAACCCTAATTATACATCTCGGTTATCGTTAAAAAAATATATTCGTCTTACATTCTCTATTTGTCCCATGTTACTTTTGTAATACCCAAATTTTACTATTTTCATTTTAATCAATAATTTTGAAACCTCTTTTAAATAGTTGAATTAAAAAAACAGGTGCAATACTGGTAGTAGCTATAATTAACCATATGTTTATACTCAGCATTTGAAGCCCAATATATTTATTAAGCGGACTAATGAAATAGAACACAGCCAATATAACAATACAAAGCAATGAGGCTGCCCAAGTAAATTTATTACAGGTAATTTCATTATTAATGAAGGATATTTTATGGGAAGATAAATTTAGTACATGCCACAATTGCGATAAAGCAAGACTGAAGAAGGTGATATTGTTACATAATTCTGCATTGTACTTTAAATAATAACTGCAATACCAGGTTACTACCATAATAGGCAAAGCCAATAATACTGCATACACATTTATTGTAACCCAATCTTTTTTAATTATAATTGGCTGCTGCGGATTTCGTGGAGGGATTTTCATAATTAAATCATTGCCTTTGCCAAGGCCCAATGCAAGGGCAGGAAAAATATCGGTAACTAAATTAAGGAAGAGTATTTGTAAGGGAAGTACCGAAAAAGGGAAGTTCAATAATCCATAAAAAAATACAATCAATATTTCACTTAGATTACAGGAAAGCAAGTACATTAAAAAGTTTTTAATGTTTTTAAAAATTACCCTTCCCTGCATGATGGCTGCCACGATAGAAGTAAACGAATCATCTTTTAAAATCATCGCTGCTGTTTCTTTTGTCACCTGTGTGCCCCGTATGCCCATGGCAATACCAATGTCTGATTTTTTTAGTGCAGGAGCATCATTTATTCCATCTCCCGTCATGGCAACAATATTACCCTGCTTCTGATACAGGCTTACCATGTCTAACTTTTGCTTTGGTGTGACCCTAGCAAAAATAGTAGCAGCAAATAATTTTTCTTCAGGCAATTTGGTTTCTAATTCTTTACCATTAATAACAACATTTTCTTTTTCTGATAGCATTATTTTTTCAGCGATATGAAGCGCTGTTGCAGGGTGGTCTCCTGTTATCATAATTACCTTTATACCTGCATCCCTGCATGATTGCAATGAATCCACCACTTCCATCCGTGGTGGATCTAAAAACGCTATTAAGCCTGCAAGGGTTAAGTCCGACAAAAAATTATTGGTGGAGATATTGTCTGCTTCCTTAAAAGCAAATGCCAATACTTTTGAGCCCTGTGCCTGAATAGCTTCTGCCTTATGTAGAAATATTTTTTTATCAGCGTCAGTTAATGGGTTTATAATAGCACCATTGCAATAGAAATTACAGTTATTTATTAATTCTTCTACAGCACCTTTTGCCGCTACAAAGTAGCCGGAATCATTTTTATGTAAAGTGCCCATTAATTTTGTTTCAGAATTAAATGGTTCTTCTGCAATACGTGGATACGATTCGTTTATTTTCGCCACATTCGTTTTGTTGGAATTTACAAATTTCAATAGAGCAATTTCAATAGGATCGCCCAAATGTTTTTTCTTATCTTCTTCCTCTTTGCTTACTGCATTGTTGCATAAAGTGGAGATGACTAGTAACTTTTCAAACGCAACTTTATTTTTTGTAATGGCATCACTTCTGTCTTCGCCACTTGTATTTATCGTTATTTCTTCATCAAAAAACACCAAGCTGTTCACATCAATTTTATTTTCTGTTAGTGTACCTGTTTTATCAGAAAAAATTATGTTTATGCCACCAAGGGTTTCTACTGATGAAAGTTTTTTGATAAGTACATTTTTCTTAGCTAAGCGTAACATACCATAAGTAAGTGCAATAATACTTACAACAGGTAACCCTTCTGGGATAGCAGCCACGGCTAATGCTAATGCAGTTTCTACAATAAGGTAAAACTGTTTGCCCTGGAGCAATCCTGTTATAATAAATATGCCAGCAAATACAGCCGTAACCCCCATTAATATTTTTGTAAGTCCCTGTAGCTTCTTTTCTAATGGGGTATCATCCTGCTTTGCAGTTTCAACCATCTGGGTAATTTTTCCTAATTCTGTTTGAAGGCCTGTGGCGGTTACGATGGCCCTGGCATTGCCTTTTACAACAGATGTACCTTTAAATATCAAATTAATTTTATCAACAATAGATACATCCTTTTCGATAACTTCAAGATTTTTTTTAGCTGGTAATGATTCACCAGTTAGTGCAGATTCATCAATTTCAAATTGGTTTACTTCTATTAATCTCGCATCGGCCATTACCATATCACCCGCTTCTAACTCCAGTACATCTCCGGGTACAATTCTTTCAGATGGGATTTCTATAAGGGCATTGTCTCTCCATACTTTTGAAACGCTAATGTCCATTTCCTTTAGAGCCATCATCGAATTACGTGCTTGTAACTCCATAATAAAACCCAGAACGGCAGTAATAAAAATTACAGCAATAATAGAAAATCCCTCTATCCAATTATCAAAGAAAAACGAAAAGCCGGCTGCTACTACCAGTAATAATATTATCGAACTTTTAAATTGTTCAAATAAGATCTGTAATACACTTTTTTGCTTTTGCTCTGCATATCTGTTTAAGCCGTACTTTGTAACTTTTTCTTTAATACTGCTTTCTTTTAGCCCCGTTTGTAGATTTACATCCAGCAGCTTTGCAAGTGCGTCAACCTTTATTGAATGCGCATTTTCTATTGGATATATATTATTGTTCAGTGTTGCCATTTTTTTTATTTTCTAATTACTTAGTAAGTTTTCTTCCTGTTTAAAACTTTCTACTATATCATACTCATAACACCAATTACAAATCACACATCATCACCATTTTTTTATTTTTATCCACTTGCTTGTAATCGGTTTATCATCTCCCAGTAGTACTCCCCATTTTTTAAACTGCACAGTATGATCAAATATTATTTTCAAAATTGCCATCATTGGCAACGACAAAAACATACCTGTAATACCTGCTAATCCTCCGCCAACAAAAATTCCAAAAAGACTTGCCAGTGCGTTAATTCTGATTTTAGACCCAACAATAAATGGCATTAAAATATTATTGTCTAAAAGTTGTACTGCCGAAATAATTATCAATACAGTAAATACCGGACTCAGATCAGGATTGAAACTAAGGTTTAGTAATACGCCGAAAATATTGCCAATAAGTGCCCCCAGATAAGGTATCAGATCGAGGCTGGCATAAATAATAGCAATAAGAAATGCATAGTTTATCCCGATAAGCATAAGGATTACACCGAGTAAAATGGTCATATAACTAAACTGTATCAATAGTCCAATTA
>JAYTSC010000561.1:0-6247 GCA_043745885.1 Bacteroidota bacterium
GAAGTTAGATTGAAGTAAGGGGAGTTAGATATAAAAAGATAAACATGAAACATAGAAAAATATTTTATAACTGATTAATTAATTCCCTCTTTACGCCAATGCTGAAGCTTTAGCGCAAGAGTCAGGGGTTAGGAGGTATTTTATGCATAAACAAGAATTTACCATAACCGTTTACACCGAAAACCATATTGGTTTGTTGGTACGTATTGCTACCATATTTTCTCGTCGTAAAATTAATATTGAGAGTTTAAACACTTCACCGTCAGAGGCCGAAGGAATTCACAGGTTTACCATCGTGATTAATGAAATGGAGGAAGTGGTTAGAAAACTTGCAAGACAAATTGAAAAACAAGTAGAAGTATTGAAAGCCTATTACAATACCAACGACGAAATTATCTGGCAGGAATTAGCACTATATAAAGTTCCAACCGATGAGATAGCTGAAAAAGTAAAAGTAGAAAGATTACTGCGTGAACATGGGGCAAGAGCAGTTGTTATCAGAAAAGATTATACCATTTTTGAAACAAGTGGTCAAAGAGAAGAAACGGATAAATTAGTAGAGGTATTAGCGCCTTTCGGACTTATTGAATTTGTTCGCAGTGCCCGTGTTGCTATTATTAAAGATAGTAAAGGGTTCCATGAAAAATTAAAAGAGTTTGAGCAAACAGAACCCGGTGAAGAACAAATTGAAAATGAATTTTTAGATAAACAGGATGGAATATTTAGTATGTAATATAAAACCACCCAAACAGAATATAGGTCTTGGAATACAATTTTTAAATCAAATTAATTATTAATCAACAAAACCCAATTCCCCCTTTGCACCAACGATGAAGCATTGGTATAAGCGTTAGGGGGCTAGGATTGAAAAACAAACAAACATGGCAAAATTAAAATTTGGTGGAGTAGAAGAAAATGTTGTAACACGCGAAGAATTCCCTCTTGCAAAAGCACAGGAAGTATTAAAGAATGAAGTAGTGGCCATAATTGGCTATGGTGTGCAAGGACCAGGCCAGGCATTAAACCAGAGAGAAAATGGGATTAATGTAATTATCGGTCAACGAAAAAATTCAAAAAGTTGGGATAAAGCTGTTCGTGATGGATTTGTTCCGGGACAAACCCTTTTTGAAATTGAAGAAGCTTTAGAAAAAGGAACCATTATTTGTTATTTGTTGAGTGATGCTGCACAAATTGCCATGTGGCCTACTGTAAAAAAACATTTGACTCCTGGTAAAGCTTTGTATTTCTCTCATGGTTTTGGTATTACTTATAGTGATCAAACAGGTATTATACCTCCTGCTGATGTAGACGTATTTTTAGTAGCCCCCAAGGGTTCTGGTACTTCTTTACGTAGAATGTTTTTACAAGGACGTGGATTAAATAGTAGCTATGCAATTTTTCAGGATGCAACCGGTCGGGCTTTTGATAGGGTAGTATCATTGGGTATTGCGATTGGTAGTGGTTATTTGTTTGAAACCAATTTTAAGAAAGAAGTTTTCAGTGATCTTACCGGAGAGCGTGGTACCTTGATGGGAGCCATTCAGGGAATTTTTGCTGCTCAATTTGAAGTGCTTCGTTCAAAAGGACATTCTCCTTCAGAAGCATTTAATGAAACAGTGGAAGAATTGACACAATCTTTAATGCCATTGGTTGCAGAAAATGGAATGGATTGGATGTATGCTAACTGTTCAACTACTGCACAACGTGGTGCATTAGACTGGTGGAAAAAATTTCGCGATGCAACACTTCCTGTATTCACTGAATTGTATGAAAGTGTGGCAGCCGGAAAAGAAGCAGCCAAATCTATTGAAAGCAATAGTAAAGCAGATTATCGCGAAAAGTTAGAAGTAGAACTCAAGGAATTACATGATAGCGAACTATGGCAGGCAGGAAAAACGGTAAGAAGTTTACGACCTGAAAACCAGGTGTCTTCAAAATAAACCTTTGCACAAAATAAGCGCCTCAATTTTTAACAAAGTTGCGGTGCGACAAAAAAATAGTATGGAAGAGAAATCCCTAATAGCCGTTCCACCACTTGATTTTGAGACTGCGCGTGCAAGGTTAAAAAAGATTGTATACCATACCCCGCTAACTTATAACCATAACCTATCCCGAAAATTTAGTTGTCATGTTTATTTAAAGCGCGAAGACCTTCAAGTGGTAAGGTCGTATAAATTAAGAGGGGCTTATCATATGATGAGCAGCCTGCCGGAAGCACAGTTGAAAAATGGGGTAGTATGTGCTAGTGCCGGAAATCATGCCCAAGGATTTGCGTATAGTTGTAAAAAACTAAATGTAAAGGGTGTTGTTTTCATGCCTACGATAACACCTAACCAAAAAATTCATCAGACTAAAATGTTTGGGGAAGATTTTATTGAAGTAAAATTAATTGGCGATAATTTTGATGAATGTGCAATAACTGCTAAAAAATTTACAGAGGATAATGGCATGACATTCATTCCCCCTTTCGATGATATAAAAATTATTGAAGGACAGGCAACTGTTGGACTTGAAATATTAGAAGATAATGCTGACATTGATTTTCTATTTGTTCCGGTTGGTGGTGGTGGGTTAAGTGCAGGTGTTGGGGCAGCATTTAAAACATTCTCACCTAATACAAAAATTATTGGTCTAGAACCTGAAGGCGCACCCTCTATGTATGAAGCCTTGAAAGCTGGACATCCGGTAACATTAGAAAATATAGAACGCTTTGTTGATGGTGCTTCAGTAAAACGGGTGGGAGATATTACATTTAGTATTTGTAAAGAAGTATTGGATGATATGCACCTAGTTCCCGAAGGGAAAATTTGTACCACTATTTTACAATTGTATAATGAGGATGCCATTGTTGTTGAACCGGCCGGAGCTTTATCTATCGCAGCGCTAGATGATTATGCGGAGGAAATAAAAGGAAAAAATGTGGTATGCATTGTAAGTGGCAGTAACAATGATATTGATAGAATGCAGGAAATAAAAGAAAGGTCCCTGCAATATGAAGGGTTAAAACATTATTTTCTCATTCGTTTTGCACAGAGACCCGGTGCCCTTAAAGAGTTTGTAAACCACGTACTTGGCCCGGAAGATGATGTTACCCGCTTTGAGTATATTCAAAAGCATAATAAAGAATCTGGCCCCGCCCTTGTTGGCGTTGAATTAAAATCAAAGAAAGATTATGAAACCTTAGTCCATAATTTAAATCGATATCACTTCAATTATACAGAATTAAAACCAAATGATAATTTATTCGGATACCTTGTCTAATGAAACTAATTTTTCACTATTTTTCCCCTTCTAAATATAGTAATGCCACAAAAGCAATTACATATCAACCTTACGTTACCTACAGTATGTCTGTTATGGACTGCTATTACAACCATTACGACCCTGTAAAGGGTTATTCATTGTTATATCGTCAACGGGCTCAAACGAGCTGCATCCGAGAAAAGGAAATTCAAAATCGACTATTTATAAAATTAAATTCATTGGCATTAATTTATTCTATGCCAAAATGATATAGTAAAAAATCTTATTAATGCTATTTACAAAACAGCGAAAGGAGGCTACATTATGCAAGTATTAAAATTTGGGGGTAGTTCAGTAGCCAATGCTACTAATATTAATAAAGTAGTGGCCATTGTTTCGTCAGCAATTGAAAAAGAAGCAACAGTATTGGTTGTTTCGGCTTTAAGTGGCGTAACAGATACATTATTAAAAATAGGGCATCTTGCTTCCTTGTCAGATGATACGTATAAAATATTATTGAAAGAAATGGAAAACAGGCATTTAGGTGCTGTTAGGGAACTCTTACCTATACAACAACAAAGTGCAACACTGAGTTTAGTAAAACAACAGTTTAATGAAATGGAAGGCATTTGTGATGGCGTTTTTTTATTGGGTGAATTATCGCCCCGGACTAAAGATCGAATTGTAAGCTATGGAGAACTATTGTCTTCTATGATGATTGCTGCAAAATTTCAATCATTACAGATTGATCAAATTTGGACTGATGCACGCAAACTGATCATTACCAATTCAAATCACGGAAATGCCACAGTTGAATTTGCCAATACCGAGAAAAAAATAAAAGCATATTGTGAGCAAAACCCGCATCAGCTGTATGTAGTGCCTGGTTTTATTTCAAGTGATGAACACAACAATACAACTACATTGGGCAGGGGTGGTTCTGACTACACCGCAGCCATTTTTGCTGAAGCAACCCATGCAACTGTATTGGAAATATGGACAGATGTAAGTGGTATGATGACCGCAGATCCTCGTTTGGTACAAAATGCAAAACCTATACAAAGAATATCTTATCAGGAAGCCATGGAGCTTTCACATTTCGGAGCTAAAATAATTTATCCCCCAACTATTCAACCGGTAATGAGTAAAAACATTCCTGTTTGGGTTAAAAATACTTTTGCTCCCGAAGATCATGGAACCCTTATTGAAAATACGTCAACCATTAGCGATAGTTTTATCAGAGGTATTTCTAGTATTAACGGTATTAGCTTGCTTAGTTTGGAAGGAAGTGGAATGATTGGTATACCCGGTTTTTCTAAACGTTTATTTGAAGCATTAGCAATAGAAAGCGTAAATGTTATCTTAATTACACAAAGTTCATCAGAACATTCAATATGCGTGGGTATTAACGAAATGGATACGGTGAAAGCCAGACGTTCTATTGATCATGCTTTTAGTTATGAAATTGAAACAGGTAAGGTAGAGCCTTTACAAGTTGAAACAGGACTATCAATTGTTGCATTAGTAGGAGAGCAAATGAAAAGCCATCCCGGTGTTAGCGGCAAAATGTTTGGTGCATTAGGCAGAAATGGTATAAATGTACGTGCCATTGCGCAGGGCTCCTCCGAGAAAAATATTTCAGCTGTTTTATCATCATTGGATGTTAAAAAAGCCATCAATGTATTACATGAAGCTTTTTTTGAAACTACTTACAAACAATTAAATATTTTTGTTGCCGGAACAGGAAATGTTGGCGGAAAATTATTGGGACAAATTCAGAAACAATTCCAATACTTACAAGATGAACTACGCTTGCAAATCCGAATTATTGGTTTGGCAAACAGTAAAAAGATATTAATTAATGAAGAGGGCATTGATTTGAATTCCTGGAAAGAACGATTACAAGAAGCAACTGCCGGAAATATTCATGATTTTGTTAGAATGATTATTGATAAAAATTTACGAAATAGCGTTTTTGTAGATGTCACCGCTAATGCAGAAGTAGCATCAGTATACGGTTCCTTTTTGGGAAAAAGTGTTTCTGTTGTAGCCTGTAATAAAATTGCTTGTTCATCTAGCTATCCTATATACAAACAATTAAAATCTTTAGCCCGCGAATTTAATGCTATGTTTCTTTTCGAAACTAATGTTGGAGCCGGATTGCCTGTAATTGGCACATTGAATGATCTCTTACGCAGTGGCGATAAAGTAAATAAAATACAAGCAGTACTTTCCGGTACCCTAAACTTTGTATTTAATAACTATGATGGTACAAAACCTTTCGCTCAAATTGTTAGGCAGGCACAATTAGAAGGGTACACAGAACCGGATCCCCGTTTAGATTTAGGTGGTACTGATGTAATGCGAAAAATTATGATATTGGCCCGTGAAGCAGGGCAGACAATAGAAATGGATGCCATCAACAATGAATATTTTTTACCACTATCCTGTTTTGATGGATCTGTTGAAGACTTTTATAATGAGATGGAAAAGCAGGAAGCTCATTTTCAAGCATTGTATAAAGCGGCTAAAGATAAAAACTGTAAATTAAAATTTGTTGCATCTTATGAAAAAGGGAAAGCCTCAGTTGGTTTGCAACACATTCCTGCCCACTCAGATTTTTATCATTTGTATGGAAAAGATAATCTTGTATTATTTTACACAGATAGATATCCCGATCAGCCGTTGGTTATTAAAGGAGCCGGTGCAGGTGCAGATGTAACTGCATCAGGGGTGTTTGCAGATATCATAAGGGTAGCGTAAAATGCTAACCCCCAGCCCTCTTTAAGTGGTGCGAAACAAATGACAAAACAAAATCATGAAACTAATTTTCAATAATATGTTTTTCTACTCCCACTTTAGCGAGCTGGGGGGTATCGATTTACATTCAGAAATAATCATCCATTCCCCCGCCACTGTTGCCAATATGGTTTGTGGTTTTGATGTATTGGGTTTTGCAGTGAATGATCCTTATGATGAAATGCGCATTCGATTCAAAGAAGGA
>JAYTSC010000562.1:0-6235 GCA_043745885.1 Bacteroidota bacterium
AAATTATGAAACCTAACCCAAATCAGAAACAGTGGCTTGATGAGGAATGATGAAAGCAATCAAATCATCTACCAAAATACCGGCCCTCTCTGCAGCGTCTTGAATATCTTCACGGGAAACATTGGCAGCAAAAGATTTTTCTTTCAGTCTTTTCTTTACACCCTTCACATCCATTTCAGTATAACCTGCCGGACGCATTAAAGAATACGCATGAATTAAACCGGAAAGTTCATCAAAAGCATACAACATTTTATCCATTCTCGTTTCAGGGATAACGCCAAAATGTAGGTGTCCGTGAGAGGCGATGGCATGGATAATTTCCGGGTCAATATTTCTTTTTTCCAGTTCCTCGATTATTTTTTTACAATGTAACTCTGGCCATTGATCCCAATCGGCATCATGTAATAAGCCGGCCATTTCCCATTTCCATTGATCAGATTCTTCAAGCTGTTCTTTTTTAGCTGCCCATTTCCTCATTAAATAAGCCACTTGAAGCATATGTAATTTTAGCTTTGGGTTTAATACCCATTCATGAAATAGTAGATTGGCTTCTGTTTGAGACAAAACATTGCCTTTATTTTCAATATTACCAAAATGGATTCTGCCGAGGTTAAGTGACATATAAGAATTGGTTTATTTCAAAGATAAGTGGCTGTTTCTGAAATATATGGATGATCGATCAATATCTTTATTAACCTAAATTGTTTCATTACCCATTTTATGCGAAAAGACGGAAAAGCTAAAAAGAAGACATTTACTTCCTATGAAATGTTTGTCATTGCCATTTTGGCTTTGCTCCAATTTACGGTAATACTTGATTTTATGGTATTATCACCCCTGGGAGCCATATTAATGGATACATTAAAAGTAACCACTTCACAATTCGGTTTAGTAGTTTCTGCTTATGCCTTTAGTGCCGGAGCTGCCGGATTATTAACTGCCGGGTTTGCAGATAAGTTTGACAGGAAAAAATTACTACTTTTCTTTTATACAGGGTTTATTATTGGCACAGTACTATGTGCTATTGCCCCAAGTTATCAAATGTTATTAGGGGCTAGAATTATTACAGGGATCTTTGGTGGGGTAATCGGTTCCATCAGTTTTGCCATCATTACAGATTTATTTAAAATGGAAGTTAGAGGTCGTGTGATGGGGTTTGTACAGATGGCATTTGCAGCTAGCCAAGTATTAGGATTACCAATAGGTTTGTTATTAGCCAATAGTTTTGGTTGGCATGCACCATTTTGGATGATTGCAGGTGCAGGCATTATTCTTGGGATGGTTATTTTCTTCAAACTAAAACCGGTAGACCATCATTTAAAGATTGGTATCGAGAAAAACGCATTCCAACATTTATTACATACAGTAACCAGGGCTGATTATGCAAAAGCTTTTTTTGCTACTACCTTATTAGCCACGGGAGGATTTATGTTAATGCCTTTTGGGAGCGCTTATAGTATCAATAACCTAGGTATCACCATGGCACAACTTCCGCTCGTTTATTTAGTAACAGGTGCTTTTTCCATCATTTTTGGACCTTTAACAGGAAAGCTGAGTGATAAGATTGGTAAATTTAATATCTTTTTTATTGGTTCCATCATCAGCATTTCTATGGTTGCCATTTATACGCATTTAGGGATAACTCCATTATGGGAATTGATCACTTTGAATGTGATTTTGTTTGTAGGTATTTCCTCCAGGATGATTGCTTCATCTGCTTTGTTAACAGCAGTACCGGATGCTAATGACAGAGGAGCATTCATGAGTATTAATGCATCTACGCAGCAGATCTCAGGAGGGATAGCTTCAATTATCGCTGGTTTGATTGTGGTGCAATCCAGTTCAGGAAAATTAGAAAACTATGATATTTTAGGTTATGTAGTGATGAGTTCCATGTTACTGGCAATTGTTATGATCTATTTTTTAAATCGGCGTATCCAGAAGAAAATGCATACTAATAAGCCTGTGTAACTTATAATATTTTACCAATCATCGTAAAAATATTTATCAAAATCAAATACTTGGTATTTGAATAAGACAGGAAGGATTGTTTTATTTTTTTTTTAGCTAAACTAGTATGATCAAATGAAAAAAGAGTATGTTATTTTATTAATTACCATTGCTGTGATATTGTTGGAAGCCTGTAGTCCTAAACCTTATACCGATAGTAATAAAGTGTATCGGAAACAAACAAAAGAATTTACAAAATTGCTTTTACAAGAACCTACTACACCTGTTAATGATACCATTCTTACACCCCCTTTTTGGGCGGGTACCACCAATTTTGGTTTACGTAAGCCCAATTTTGTCATTATCCATCATACAGCTCAAAATTCATGCACACAAACGTTATCTACATTTACAACCCCTAAATCCTTGGTTAGTGCCCATTATGTAATATGTAAGGATGGTACAGTTCATCATATGCTTAACGACTACTTACGTGCACAACATGCAGGAGTGAGCAAATGGGGTAATTTAATTGATGTCAATTCTTCTTCAATAGGTATTGAATTAGATAATACAGGTTTTGAACCTTTTGATAGCCTTCAAATTAATAGCCTGATTAGTTTATTGGGTAAACTAAAAAAAGATTATACCATACCTACAGCTAATTTTATTGGGCATGGCGATATTGCACCAACGCGTAAAAATGACCCCAATTGGCGGTTTCCCTGGAAAAAATTGGCAGACAATGGCTTTGGATTATGGTTTAATGAAATGAGAGACTCATTACCCACTGGATTTAATCATTTTGATGCCCTTCGAATAGTTGGGTATGATGTAAAAGATACGACTGCTGCCATACGGGCCTTTAAAAGACATTTTTTGCAAGATACAACCAGACAGATTTCGGCTTTGGACAAGAGTGTATTGTATAATTTAGAGAAGAAATATTTTTAGTATTTAACAGAATAAAATAAATAGTTCATAAAAATTTTATCCTAACGGTTGTTAGCTTATTTTTGCTACACTAAATAGTGGGTATTATGCAGTTTGAATTGAATGAAGAACATCTAATGATCCAAAAAGCAGCAAAAGATTTTGCAAAAAACGAATGTTTACCCGGTGTAATAGAACGTGATGAAAAACAACAATTTCCTCTGGAACAGGTGATGAAATTGGCAGAGCTGGGTTTTATGGGAATGATGGTAGACCCAAAATATGGTGGGGCAGGTATGGACACAGTTAGTTATGTGTTGGCCATGGAAGAAATTAGTAAAGTAGATGCTAGCACGAGTGTTTGCATGAGTGTAAACAACAGCTTGGTTTGTTGGGGACTGGAGGCGTATGGTACAGAAGAACAGAAAGAAAAATATTTAACGCCACTGGCACATGGTCAGAAAGATGGTGAATTATTCATTGGTGCTTTTTTATTAAGTGAACCGGAAGCTGGAAGCGATGCAACCAGTCAGCAAACCACCGCTGAAGACAAAGGAGACCATTACCTAATTAGTGGAACCAAAAACTGGATCACCAATGGATCATCTGCTTCAGTATATTTAGTGATTGCGCAAACAGATACTTCAAAAGGAAGTAGAGGAATCAATGCTTTTATTGTTGAAAAAAGTTGGCCGGGTGTAGTCGTTGCTGCCAAAGAAAATAAATTAGGGATCAGGGGAAGTGATACACATTCGATATTGCTGACAGATGTTAAAGTTCCAAAAGAAAATAGGATAGGAGAGGATGGATTTGGATTTAAGTTTGCCATGAAAACTTTAGCCGGAGGACGTATTGGTATTGCTTCTCAAGCATTGGGTATTGCAAGTGGCGCTTATGAATTATCACTTGCCTACAGTAAACAACGCAAAGCTTTTGGTAAAGAAATCATGCACCACCAAGCGATACAATTCAAATTGGCTGACATGGCTACAAAAATTGAAGCCGCACGATTATTATGCTTTAAAGCTGCATGGGAAAAAGATAATAAACTTGACTATACATTAAGTTCTTCTATGGCTAAAGTATTTGCCAGTGAAGCAGCCATGTGGATTGCAACTGAAGCGGTTCAAATACACGGTGGTTATGGATTTGTAAAAGAATACCATGTAGAAAGAATGATGCGGGATGCCAAGATCACTCAAATTTATGAAGGTACCAGTGAGGTTCAACGGATTGTGATTAGTAGGAGTATTTTGAAATAAATATTAACTGGAATAAATAGCTGTCACTTCCAGGTGGTGTCTTAGTTTGAATTTTATTAAAGTTAGATCAAAAAAAATACTGCGCCTTCGCTTTGTGAGCAAAATATTCACGCACGGCAAAGGTGCAGTTAACCCCATTTTTAAATTTGAAATAGAGACACTACCTACTTGCAATACATTTTTTATTCAACTCCAACTCCTGTATTTTCGTATCATTCTAATATGAGATTATTCCGGAAAATACGATTATTGACTTTTATTTTTTTACTAGTTTCTTTGCAATTGTATGCCAGCGATAGTTTATTGATGAGCCAATTGTTAAATCGTATTGATCAATTACAATGCAAACAAAATGGGGTATTCCCCAAGGGACTTTTCCCTACCTATCGTATGTATGCATTAAATAAAGACAGACAAAAGGCAGATGTAAATATCTTTTTTACTGGATTAATTGCTTTTACACTAGAAGATATCCAACCACAATTAACCATTTCGCAACAAAACAGTTCTAAACAAATCATTGCTAATACATTGCCAGTGTATGCTAAATTTAAAAATCTGAAAGGTAAATCCATATATAATTTCTGGCCTACAGATACACCACAAATTTTTCCTAATTCAGGATGGATGAATATTTTCAATAAAAGTCAGGCATTACCGGATGATTTAGACGATACTGTCATCATGCTTCTCGCTCAAAATGTCTCAGTTGCAACGGCAAAACAAGTACATAACTTAATGCAATCCTTTATCAATACAGGTAATAAAAAAATTAATAACACTTTTAAAGATTATCAAGAATTAGGAGCCTATTCAACTTGGTTTGGGGTAAAAATGCCGGTCGATTTTGATATTTGTGTACTCACGAATATTTTATATTTTGTACAAAAGTATAACCTTACCTGGACAGCAGCAGACACTGCCAGTTTGCAATTAATAGAAAAGGTCTTAATAGACAAGAAACATGTAACAGATGCCGCTTATATTTCTCCACATTATGGTAAATTGCCTATCCTTTTGTATCATATATCCCGATTAATGAGCCTGAAGCCATTACCACAATTGGAAAATTTTAAGCAACAACTAATAAACGAGGCAAAAACTGCACTAGCAAATACATCAAATTTTATGGATCAGGTAATTTTGAGTACTTCACTTATGCGATGGGGTGTTAAGCCTCCTGATGCAAAAGTGCTACGTACCTCTAGTCTGTTAGATTTGATTGAAAATGAAAGCTTTTATTTTTGTAATGCTAATATTGCTAATATGATGCCTAACCCTTTAAAGCAATGGATTACAGGAGCCGGATTAGGTATGTTTTATTATTATTGTCCTGCATACAATAATTTATTATTGTTAGAAAATTTGGCCTGGAGAAAGAAAAGAAAGCTGAATTAACCCCCTTCTCTGCAGTTGGCAAATTGCTGTGATGCCAATACAAAACTCACCACCCAATCCCATAATCCTCCCCATGGTTACTAGAACCACCCCAAAGACTACCATGTTTCCAATCAAAATAAATCGCATTAATCGGACCACTGGTTCTATCTTCAAAACTTAATAAATATCCCATTTGTTTTAATTCTTTTCTCGTCCAATCGGGTGTATTGCTTTGTAATAAAAGATTTCCGGCTCTCGGTTTCCGATCAGCCAATTTTGATCCGCCTAAAGAAAGCCAAAGCTGGTTGCTATTAAAATTCGGGGCTTCCGTAGCTTCTTGTACCGTCATACCAAATTCAGTCATGTTTAGAAAAAATTGTAAAAGGTTTTGATCCTGTGTATCTCCCCCTTGCACGGCAAATGAAACATAAGGTTTACCATCTTTCAATGCCATAGTTGGTGTTAATGTAACCCTGGGACGTTTACCAGGTTCCACTACATTGAATGGGTTTAAGGAAGAATCTAAAACAAAGCTCTGCATCCGCTGACTCATACCAATACCTGTATTGCCGGCAATGCAAGCGGGTATCCAACCACCACTGGGTGTAATAGAAACTACCCAACCTTCTTTATCTGCCGCTTCAACAGAGGTGGTTCCCCGCCAAAGACGATCTTGGTAAGCAGAATCTGTATTCATTGCATTGAGATTT
>JAYTSC010000563.1:0-2039 GCA_043745885.1 Bacteroidota bacterium
TGAATTCAAAGAAATATCTTTTTAAAAAATATTATCGTAAAAATACGATTAATTGAAATAAATCCCTTTACTTTGCTTTATCGTAATAAAACGATAAACAATGGCCTCAGCTAAAACAGAAGAATTTACCCTACAAGAACAACAACTTGCAGGTTTGGCAAAAGCATTATCACACCCTGCCCGAATTGCTATCCTAAAGGTATTAGCCAAACAAAATGAATGTATCTGTGGAAAAATTGTAGATGTATTACCCCTCGCACAATCAACCGTATCACAACATTTAAAAGAATTAAAAAATGCAGGCTTAATTGACGGTACGATTGATGGACCCAAAAGTTGTTATTGTATTAACTGGAAAGCATTTGAAAAATTTAAAACAGAATTTAATTCACTTTTCTCCACACTAAAAGTGCAAAATGAAAAATCTTGTTGTTGATAGCCAGTATTATTCAAATTTAAAAATATAAATCATGCAAACAGAAACCCAATTAAAAGAACTGGTAAAAGAAAAGTACAGTGAAATAGCTGAACAAACTCGTACACAAAACGCATCATCCTGCTGTGGTGCCGGAGGATGCAGTGAGGAAGTATATAACCTGATGGCGGATGATTACACACAACTTAAAGGCTATAATGCTGATGCAGACCTGGGCTTAGGATGTGGTTTACCTACCCAATTTGCAAAAATAAAACCGGGTAATATTGTTATTGACTTGGGAAGTGGTGCCGGAAACGATTGTTTTGTAGCCCGAGCCATTACCGGAGAAACCGGAAAAGTGATCGGAATTGATTTCACAGAAAAAATGATCGAAAAAGCAAGAATCAATGCTGAAAAATTAGGTTATCACAATGTAGAATTTCGTTTAGGAGATATTGAGCACATGCCCGTAACTTCTGAGGTAGCGGATGTGGTGGTTAGTAACTGTGTACTTAACCTTGTACCTAATAAGTTTAATGTATTGAAAGATGTTTACCGTGTATTAAAACCTGGTGGTCATTTCAGTATCTCTGATATTGTATTAGAAGGAGAATTACCATCACAACTAAAACAAGCTGCTGAAATGTATGCAGGTTGTGTATCAGGTGCCATACAAAAACAAGTGTATCTAGAATTGATTTCCGCTACCGGTTTTGAAAATGTAACCATTCAAAAAGAAAAAATCATCAATTTACCGGATGATATATTATCTAATTACATAAGCAAAGAAGAAATTGCAACATTCAGAAATAGTCAAATGGGCATTTATAGTATTACTGTTTATGCAGAAAAACCATTGGCGAAAGAAGCTTGTTGTGCGCCAGGTTGTTGTAGTTAATGCCATTTTCAACACATAGGTTCATAGGAAGAAACATAGATGCATAGTACTATCTGCCCTTTGCTTTACTACTGTACCTATGTGTTAAAAAAAAGCCATTCTATTAGAATATAATACCATGCTATGCGCAAGAAAATATTATTTGTATGTATTGAGAATAGTAATCGAAGCCAAATGAGTCAGGCCTTTGCAATCCTTCTCGGCGGAGAAAATATTGATGTATACAGTGCCGGAAGTAAACCAAGTGGTATCGTAAACCCAAAAGCCATCGCTGCAATGAAAGAATTGGGTTACGATCTTAGCAAACACGAAAGTAAATCATTACAAGAAGTGGAATCTTTTGCGCCCTTTGATGCAGTGGTTACCATGGGTTGTGGGGATGCTTGCCCTTGGATGCCTGCAAAAAAGTTTATTGATTGGCAAATTCCCGATCCCAAACAGATGGAACCAACAGAATTTAATAAAGTGCGAGACCTCATCAGCGAAAAAGTGAAAAAACTACTTACCGAATTATGATTCAGGTTGTTTGTTTGAGCCAATTAGTGATTCAATAATTGAAGAAACAAAACTTACCACCAAACTAAAAAACAATGCCGCAACCCACCCATCAACAGTAAAACCGGGAACGATATTGGCTACCCATTTTACAATCAAAATATTAATAACCAAGAGAAATAAACCCAGGGTTATCAGTGTTATTGGTATGGTAAGAATAATTAAAAT
>JAYTSC010000564.1:0-6103 GCA_043745885.1 Bacteroidota bacterium
AAAGATAAGGTGAAAGACTACCTGGTAACGGATGAAGACCTTAGTATGGAACAGGTAGTGGGCCGTTTATTAAAACATAAAGGTAAAACGGTTGCAACAGCTGAAAGTTGCACAGGAGGCTATATTGCACATCTTCTATCCATTCACCCGGGATCCTCTGTTTTTTTTACCGGAAGTGTAATCAGTTACCATAACCTCATTAAGGAAACCCAATTAGGTGTAACCCATGAAACTTTAATGACTGTTGGAGCGGTAAGTGAAGAAACAGTAACCCAAATGGCTAAATCTGTTAGAAAAATCATGAATACTGATTTTTCTATCGCAGTCAGTGGCATTATGGGGCCTGATGGTGCCACCAGTGAAAAACCGGTAGGAATGGTTTGGATAGCAGTAGCCAATAAAGATAAGGTAGTAGCAAAACTATTTAATTTCCGTTTCGATAGGAAGAGAAATATTGAGCTAACCGCCACCAATGCACTAAACCTTTTGCGTACCTTTATTATTAACAACGGTTAGTATTTTTTGTCAAGTAACCTTACATTTGTTGAATATTAAGAAATTATGTAAAAAGACCCAATCATTTTGGGATATATTATGACGATTTTTTTTATACCATCATAGTAGAAATGGGATTTGCAAAATAGGATTTATCAATATTCTAAAAAATAGCAAGAAAGTATGGCAATTGCTGAACTGGTGATGCCCAAATTGGGTGAGAGTATTATGGAGGCCACAATTTTAAAATGGCATAAGCAAGTGGGCGATTCTGTAGCCCAGGATGAAACTGTTTTGGATATTGCCACGGATAAAGTAGATAGTGAAGTTCCCTCCACAGCTGCAGGCATCATATCGGAAATTTTATTCAATACAAATGATGTGGTTCCTATTGGTACCGTCATTGCACGTATTAAAATAGGTGGGGATGAAAGTATAGAAAATATAGGAATTCAACCAGATCAGCCAATTCAAAAAGCAATAGCTGAACCTGTACAAATTACCATTCCGATTTCAGTTCCTGAACAGATTAATCACATCGAAGCATTTGATCCTCTAACTGTTATGGCTGAAGCATTTTATGCAAAAGCAGAAGTACCATTTACCCCTATGCCCATAACCCAAAATGAAGAAGTATCTGAATCCGTATTACCTAACCGGTTTTATTCTCCACTGGTATTAAATATTGCGAATAGTGAGAATGTACCTTTAAGCGAATTAGAAAGAATACCCGGTACTGGAAATGATGGCAGGGTTTCTAAAAAAGACATATTACAATACATCACTGATAAAAAATCGGGAAAACAAACGGCTTCAAACTTGTCAACACAGGCTACTGTTCTTGATATCCCAATTAAAAGGGAACCAACCCTTGCCTTATCTGAAAAAAGACAAAACCCTTTTATTCCGGCTTCCTATTCAGGTAAATTATCTGACCCCAATGCAGTAGTCTTAAAAGGCAGTGTAGAAATCATTGAAATGGACAGAATGCGCAAGCTGATTGCCAAACACATGGTGAATAGTGTGCAGACCAGTCCACATGTGACCAGTTTTGCCGAAGCAGATGTTACTAATATGGTGAGATGGCGTCAAAATGTAAAAGAAGAATTCGAAAAAAGAGAAGGTACCAAACTTACCTTCACTCCCATGTTTATAGAATGTATTGTAACAGTTATGAAACGATTCCCGTTAATTAATTGTTCATTAGACGGCGATAAGATCATAATCAAACAAGACATTAATATCGGAATGGCCACAGCCTTACCTACGGGAAACTTAATTGTTCCGGTTATTAAAGGAGCAGACCAATTGAATATTGTAGGCTTATGTAAGGCAGTAAATGACCTTGCTGCGGCTGCCCGAGATAACCGATTAAAACCAGAAGACACACAAGGAGGGACTTTTACTTTAACCAATGTTGGTAGCTTTGGCAGTTTGATGGGTACTCCGATTATTAATCAGCCACAAGTGGCCATTATGGCTGTAGGGGCTATTAAGAAAAGAGCAGTAGTAATTGAATCTGCAGATGGTGATACGATTGGTATTCGTCATATGATGTATCTCTCATTAAGTTATGATCACCGAATTGTAGATGGCAGTATTGGTGCAGGATTTTTATCAACGGTAGCAAAAGAATTTGAAAGCTGGGATGCCAATAAACAATGGTTTCATTATTTGTAATTTATTAATCAATTCTATTATTTTTAACTATTGGTATTAATGCGTTTTTTTTTAGCCCTCCAAAATGTAACTGTTTCATTTGCAACTACAAAAATTGAGCCTTTGTACAGATTATCACAAAGACTTTTTATTAGAATTCTATTCAATTTCTTTGTTATTCTCTTTACACAACAACTAACAGCTCAAACAAAAGGTTTGGGTACCTGGAATAATTTTAGTGCCCGATTTGTTTTAAATAAAAAATGGGACGCTTTATTAGAAGGTCAATTGCGTTCACAGAAAGTGGTTTATGATTTTAGCAATTATGAATACCGGGCTAGTTTGCTCTACCATTTCCGAAACGAAGTATCCGTTTTAGGAGGCATGGGTCGTTTCGTAAGTTTCCAACCGGATGGTAATTTTAAAGATCCCATTATTAATGATGAATTCAGAATTTGGGAACAGTTCATAATGAATAATCATATTGGCATGGTAAGACTAGAACATCGCTATCGAATAGAACAACGGTTTACCTCTCTTTTGGGGTATCGAAATCGGTTTAGGTATCGACTAAATGCCATTATCCCTTTTCAACATAAAGTAGTAGAAAATAAATCCTTTTATGCAAGTATTTTTAACGAATTGATGGTAACAAACGAAGGTCCTTATTTTGAACAAAATCTAATTTTCGCAGGCATTGGGTATCAATTTAACCGCCATTTCTCGTTTTTGGGCGGATACCTAAATCGATTTGTGAATGTTAATGCCAGTAATCAATTTGGAAAAAATTTTTTCCAAACTAATTTTCTATTTACGATTGATGCATATCGAAACGGGAATAAACGAAATTACAGTTCAGTGGAATAAGGTTTTTCACAGAGTGTGAATAAACATTTGGGTATTTTATGTTGCTTGGTTAGTAAATTCATTTACCCAAATAAATCAAAATGAAAACCTTATCACAGACATGGTTTGCAGATGGGTACATTGATTTTGAACTTAAAAAATACACCCTGTTAGCCTATTTGCAGGAAATCAATAAATATTTCTGCGAAAAGAAATTATATCCCCAATTAGCAGATTTAATCTTTCACTATAATAACCTAGTCTCCTTCAAAGAGAATAAAAAATATTTACAGGAGCAATTTCCTAAGAAACTAACGGGTATCCAGCTGGAGAAGTTGCAATTATTATATCAATCATTAATAGAAGATGATGCATTGATGCAAGAACTGGAAGACATCATCAATTACGCTTCTCCTACCATGAAAAAAATTATCAATAAAGGAAGTGAGCTCTACGAATTTGTTGAAACCAAATTAACTATTGAACCCATCGGAATCATTCCGCTTGATCACAATGAAGGATATTTTTTATTGTGTGAAGGAAAGTGTAGAAACACATGGGTGTACCAATATCGTCTCAGTATTTTTGAAAAACATGACGAAAAATACCGTAGTATTAAAGCTGAATTTGTAGATGTATGGCAAAGAAATTTGGTTAATTCCTATCACCATATCAAGTCCCAATTAATTCGAAATAGATCTGATCTTCCCAACCCTGCCGTGTATGCTGTTGAAACAGATCTTTCCTTACCCATGGAAGAAACCTTGTTACCCATTGCTAAGAGAAGTTTGGTTAGATACATTACCGTAACAAATGCATGAGTATTTTTTCAAGAAAGACTAGTTAATAAATGCGTTTAACAGTAAAACACCCATCAAACCAATAACAGAAATAATAATCTCCATAACCGTCCAGGAGAGAAGGGTTTGCTTTAAAGAGAGTTTGAAAAATTCTTTAAACATCCAAAATCCCCCATCATTAATATGAGAACCAAATACACTTCCTGAGCCTACAGCCAGCACCATTAGTTCAGGAGATACACCACTTGTTACCAATAAAGGGGCTACAACACCGGCTGCCGTAATTCCCGCAACAGTAGCCGACCCAATCATTACTCTTAAAAAAGCGGTAACTACCCAACCAAATACCAATGGGGGCATTTGCCATTTTGAACTAAATGAAGCGATATAAACACTAGTACCACTATCAATCAATATTTGCTTAAAAATACCACCAGCAGTAATGATCAGTAGTATCATGGCTATTCCGGAAACTGCTTCATTTAGCCATTTCATAACGGTGTCCATCGTTTTTCCCGAACGTATGCCAAAATAGTATATGGCCAATATTACTGCCAGCAACAAAGCAATGGTGGGGTCTCCCAGAAATAATAATATTCTTAGAATAAGTATACCCTGTGGCAATAAATTTACTGCAATTACTGCTTGTGTGATGAGTAAAACCGGCAATAAAGCAATGAAAAAACTTGGAAAAGTTGCTGGCAAAATTACTTCGGTTGCATCGGCTTCATTGATCGTATTAGAAACAGTAATGGACCTGGCTTTTTGCAATAAACTACCGAACAACGGTCCGGCAATGATAACTGCAGGTATCGCTATAATTATCCCGTACATTAATACCGTTCCTAAATTTGCATGAAATGCATTTACCAATACAACAGGTCCGGGATGGGGTGGTAAAAAGCAATGGGTTGCAGATAAAGCAGCAGCCATTGGAATTGCAATATACAATATAGATAAACCGGTTTTTCGGGCAAGTGTAAATACCAGGGGAACTAAGATAATGAAACCTGCATTATAAAAAAGTGGTATACCGATTAGAAACCCAGTAAGTAAAACTGCCCACTGAATATATTTTAATCCAAACCCATTGATGAGTGTAGAAGCTATTTTTTCAGCTGCTCCACTGATCTCTAATATCTTTCCAAGTATCGCACCTAAACAAATAATTAGTACCAACCCGCCTAATGTATTCCCCACTCCTTTTTCAACAGATTTGATTAGCTCTTCGGGTTTGAGTCCTAATAATAATCCGGCAATAATGGCTACAATTAACAGAGATAAAAAAGGGCTGACTTTTTTAACGGTTAAAAATATTTGCAAGCCGATTGCAAGGAATATAATTACTAATGTCATAATCTGATTTAAATTACATTATTTAACAATATACGGAAAATTGTATGATTCGATACCGATTACAGAATCGAGGAATTGTCTCAGTTTTAAAATTAAAAATGAGTTTAAAAGCGAGAATATTTTTCGCGCAAGTGCGCAAAGGCGTGGTTTGGGAGGTTAATTTTGTTAGTCTTTTATCATTTGTGTGAACACAATTTAGAGATGTTTTATATTGATTTTTATTATTATACTACTACTATTTGCCACAAAAAACTGTGCCCTAGCCCCTTTGGGCGAAAAATATTCTAATGCGAATCTCTCGTTACTTGACTTCCTGAATTTCCCTGTAAAAAATCTAAATCTGCGCCTTTATCAGCTCCCATTACATGTGTAACATATAAATGAACATAACCTCTGTCAGCAGCTAATTGTGGTGTAATCCATTTTGTTTTTCGTGTCTCCAATTCCGAATCACTCACATGCAGGTGTAATTTTCTTTCTTCAACATCCAGTTCAATGATATCACCATTTTGAACAAGGGCCAGATTACCCCCAATAGCAGATTCCGGTGAAACATGTAAGACTACTGTTCCGTAGGCAGTGCCACTCATTCTGCCATCTGAAATACGAACCATGTCCTTGACACCTTTTTGCAACAATTTCTTTGGTAATGCCATATTACCTACCTCAGGCATTCCAGGATAACCAACAGGGCCACAATACTTTAATACCATCACACAGCTTTCATCAATATCCAAATCTGGAAGATCAATTCTTGCGTGGTAATCTTCTATACTTTCAAATACCACAGCTCTTCCTTTGTGTTTCAATAAAGTAGGAGTAGCGGCTGATGGTTTCAGGACAGCACCATTTATTGCAAGGTTTCCTTTTATTACCACACAACCTGCCTCAGGTATTAAAGGATTATCATAGGTGGAAATTACCTCGCGATTATAACATTCCGTATT
>JAYTSC010000565.1:0-4797 GCA_043745885.1 Bacteroidota bacterium
TCCTTCTTTTACTGTTAATGCCAATGGTTTTTCACAATAAATATCTTTTCCTGCCTCGGCAGCCCTTACGGCCATGGCCGCATGCCAGTGATCTGGTGAAGCAATTACAACAGCGTCAATGTCTTTGCGTGCCAGCAATTCCCTAAAATCATTGTAAACAGGCGTTTCAGAAAAAGTACCTAACACAGGTGTTTTCAAATATTGTGCCTTCAGAGCATCAAGGGTAAGTTGGGCTTTTGCTTGGTACACTTCACTGATGGCAGTTATTTTAGCCTGGCCTGTTCTTAAAAAGGAGGTTGCCAAACCACGTCCTTGTTTTCCGGTGCCGATACAACCCAGAGAAACAATATCACTTGGTGCTGTGTAGCGGAGTCCGTATGCATTTTGTCCTCCTAATACATAACGGGGTACAATCATAAAAGCCGTTAATGCTTTGGCGGTGGTTCCTACAAAATCTCTTCGGGAGATGTTTGTCTTTTTTTCTTTTTTCATATGGGAGTAGTTTTGGGATGAAAAGTTAATTGTTTTATTCAAATAAGCACTCAATTTATGTTTGAAATTAGTAGGTTTTCTCATTATGAAGCCATCCCACTAGTTTGTCTCTAGATAAATGACTCTCTATTAATAAGAAAATACTTGTCTGAGAGAAAATTTTTAGGAATAAGATGATTAGATTGCTTATTTACATAATTTAGAAGGAAATAATATTACTAACTGATAGTAAATTCTCCATTCAAAACAATCCTAAACTTCATCTACATGCATAGCCACTCCTCTATTATACGATGTTTAGTAACCATGTTATGTTTCTTTTCTAGTGTGGACAATTTTGCACAAAGCAAAACAGATACAACGAATATTTTGAGGGGCATGACCTGGAGAAATATTGGCCCCAATCGTGGAGGCAGATCCCTGGGAATTGCCGGCAGTAGTAAACGTAAATTAGAATATTATTTTGGAGCAGTAGGTGGGGGGCTTTGGAAAACAACTGACGGAGGCTTTAGTTGGAAACCTGTTACCGATGGACAGATCACGAGTTCTTCCGTGGGTGCTGTTGCCGTATCTGAATCAAATCCGGACATTATTTATATAGGAACCGGTGAAACGGAGTTTCGTGGAAATATCATGCAAGGCGATGGGGTTTATAAATCAATAGATGCCGGTAAAACATGGATAAGTGTGGGGTTAAAAAATACACAAACCATTTCCAGAGTAAGAATTCATCCTACCAATCCGGACATAGTATATGTTGCTGCATTGGGACATGCTTATGGACCGAATGAAGACCGTGGAGTTTTTAAAACAACTGATGGCGGTAAAACCTGGAAGAAAATATTATTCAAAGGTGATAATGCGGGTGCAGAAGATCTGGTAATAGATACCCGTAATCCGGATATCATCTATACAACTATCTGGCAAGTATATAGAACGCCTTATAAAATGTGGGCAGATACAGGAAAGTCTGCAATGTTTAAATCAATGAATGGTGGCGAATCCTGGACAGAACTTTCAAAAAATCCGGGAATGCCAAAAGGCGGTATTGGAAAAATCGGTGTTACCGTTTCGCCTGCCAATTCCAATCGTGTTTGGGCAATTGTGGAAGCAAATGATGGTGGACTATTTCGGTCTGATGATGGAGGTGACACATGGAAAATAGTGAATAATGAAAGAAAATTACGTCAACGCGCTTTTTATTATTCTCGTATTGTAGCTGATACAAAAGACAGTAATGTTGTTTACGGATTGAATGTAAATTTTTATAAATCTATTGATGGGGGCAAAAGTTTTAAAACAGAAATCAAACCTCCCCACGGAGATAACCATGATTTATGGATTGATCCGGAAGATCCTATGCGATTGGCTTCATCAAATGATGGGGGAGGAACCGTTTCTAATAATGGAGGAGTAACCTGGACAGATGAAAATTTTCCCACAGCACAATTATACCACATTACAACTACAAAAGATTTTCCCTATCAGGTAGCAGGTGCACAACAAGATAACAGCACCATTGTAGTGCCCAGCGAAGATTACAGGCATCGAACTGTAAGAACCAACTCTTTGAATCCGGGAATTGGATTTGCCTATAGTGTAGGGGGAGGTGAAAGCGGATACATCGCACAAGACCCTAAAAATTCTGATATTTTTTATGCTGGTAGTCAAGGTGCATTATTAACGCGTTTTAATAGAATGACCGGGCAAATAAGGGATATTCAAGTGTATCCCAGATTTTTTTCGGGAGAGGAGGCCAAGCTTTTACCAGAAAGATGGCAATGGACTTTCCCGATTGTTTTTTCACCGGTTGATCCCAAAATATTATACACCTGTTCGCAACATGTTTGGAAGACCACCAATGAAGGACAAAGCTGGCAAAAGATAAGTCCAGATTTAACCTATGCCGACACCTTAACATTAGGTGTTAGTGGAGGAGTGATTACCCGGGATATGAATGGCCCAGAAATTTATGCAACTGTTTTTGCTTTAGCTCCCTCTTATCAGGATGTAAATATTATTTGGGCCGGATCAGATGATGGGTTGGTTCATATTACCAGAGACGGCGGTAAAACATGGAAAAATATTACACCTTCAGATATGCCCAAAAATACCAGGGTAAGTATTATTGAAGCCTCTCATTTTAATTCTGGTACAGCATATATTGCAGCTAAGCGCTACCAAATGGATGATCGTACTCCCTACATTTGGAAAACGGAAGATTATGGTGTTCATTGGAAAAAGATCATTACTGGTATTCGTGCCGATGATTATGTTCATGTTGTGCGTGAAGATATCACTCGTAAAGGATTGTTGTATGCAGGAGCAGAACATGGTATTTGGGTATCACAAAACGATGGTGAAACCTGGAAATCATTACAATTGAATTTGCCTGATGTTCCCGTATCAGATATCTCCGTTACGGAAAAAGATATTGTGATAGGTACCCATGGAAGATCAATTTATGTATTAGATGATGTATCGCCTGTTAGAGACAACCTTACAGACATTGCTAGTTCTAGCTTATATTTATTCAGACCTTATTATGCGGTTAGAAATGTACAGAAGGCGGTATTCCAATATTACCTGGGGAAAGATATTTCAGATGTAAAAATTGAGATTGTCAATGCCAAGGGTACTGTTATTCAAACTTTCATAGGGAACAAAGAAAAAGAAAAGAAAGACAGCACAGTTGAGGAGAATGAAGATGATAGAAAACCGCCACCACCAACTATTAAACCGGGATACAATAAATTTGAATGGGATCTGAGATATCCCCCTGCTACTTATTTTAAAGGAATGATTCTTTGGGGTGCAAGCATTTATAGTGGTCCATTGGCCCTTCCGGGTATTTACCAAGTGAGAATAAGTTCAGGTTCTAAAACCATTACTCAATCATTTGAAATAAAGTTGGATCCCAGAATTACCAATGTGTCAAAAGCTGATCTGGAAGAAAAATTTAATCTCTGTATGAAAATAAGTGAGCAAGTCAGTAAAGCAAACGAGGCCGTAATCAAGATTAGAGAGATTAAAGAAAAAATTAAATTAGAAATACCAACCGAAAAAAATAAAGTCTTATACAATCAATTAACTACTGTGGAAGAAAATTTGTATCAGGTAAAAAACCAAAGCTCACAAGACCCTTTAAATTTTCCCATTAAAATAAATAACCGTTTAGCTTCTCTCAGAGATATTGTTGAAACCGGAGAATATAAACCAACCGATGGTTCTTATAAAGTTTTTGAAGAGTTGAAAAAAGAGCTCTCAGGGTATTTGACTTATTTGGATCAATTATTGAAAATAAAAAATGTGGAGGAATAAATGATTACAAGGGGCATCAATGGTAAATACAATAGTTATAAATAATCCATTTCCAATATGAAAATAAAATATTTAGTAAGCTTAGTTCTTAGCAGCCTTTCCTTCACTACTTGTATTGCACAATCCCTCGCACCTGAAAAAGCAAATGCGAAATTTAAAGTTAATGCGGTTGTTTCGTTACAAGCGTATGCTTTTAATATAAAAGATGTAAAATTATTAACCGGAAGTCCTTTTAAAAATGCAATGGAAAAGGATGCTGCTTTTTTATTAACTATTGAACCCAATCGTTTATTGCATCGCTTTTATGCCAATGCCGGCCTGCCTACCAAAGGGGCTGTTTATGGAGGATGGGAAAATGGAGGTTTATCAGGCCATACCATGGGTCATTATCTTTCTGCCAGTGCTATGATGTATGTAAGTACCGGGAATATTGCATTTAAAACGAGGGTAGATTATATTGTTGATGAGTTAGAAAAATGCCAAATAGCCCGCAAGACAGGTTATATCGGAGCCATCCCAAAAGAAGATTCCATATTTGGTCGGGTTGCAAAAGGAGATATTAAAACCAGTGGCTTTGATATGAATGGCGGATGGAGTCCCTGGTATACGGTACACAAAATAATGTCAGGTTTGATGGATGCTTATTTATATGCCAACAATGAAAAAGCGTTAAAGCTTGTTACTGGCATGGCCGATTGGACTTACCATACCGTTAATCATCTACCGGATTCCTTACGGCTGAAAATGCTACGTTGCGAATGGGGTGGTATGAATGATATTCTGGCCAATATTTATGCAGTTACCGGCAATAAAAAATACCTTAACCTCTCTTATAAGTTTTATGATGATTTTGTGATGAAGCCCTTGTCACAAAAAATCGACCCCATGCCGGGTAAACATTCGAATACCAATGTGCCGAAAGCTATTGGAAGTGCAACACAATATGAATTAACCGGAAATGAATCGGATAAAACCATTGCTTCT
>JAYTSC010000566.1:0-6156 GCA_043745885.1 Bacteroidota bacterium
ATGGGAGCCTGGCTTTTACTCGCAATGGGAATTAGAAAGGGGTAGGTAAATGGGTAATTGGGTAATTGGGTAATTGGGTAATTGGGTAAATGGGTAAATGGGTAAATGGGTAAATGGGTAATTGGGTAAAAGGTAATTGGAATATTTAACATCCATATATTTTTACAAACCCAACCTTCACTTCCAAACTCCAGACTCCCAACTCCCAACTCCCAATCACCCTAAGTGGAAAACTGTCAATCCCCCAACCATTTTTGCACATACCTCCTTATCAGCGTTTTTGCCTTTTCGCTTAGCTTATATTTGTTTATATGGCAAATAGTTTAAAAAAGAAAACGCCACCTCCACCGGATCCGGAAAAACTTTCAGACGATAAAGTTGCGGAAGTTACTGTTACGGAGGTAGTGAAAGATGAGCGGACTACTAAAATTGTGGGTTCGATTTGCTTATTAATCACCGCTTTTCTATTTTTTTCCTTCACTTCCTATTTATTTACCTGGCAAGAAGATCAGGATAAAATTCATCAGTTGGGAATTAAAATTTTTTCCACTGATGATGTTAAAGTTACCAATTTGTTGGGGGTATTAGGTGCTTATGTTGCGCATACCCTAATTTTCAAAGGGTTTGGATTGGCATCTTTCCTGATATGTTCAACCTTTTTTGTATTGGGTGTTAACCTGCTTTTCGATAAAAAAATTTTCAGTCTTAAGCGTAACCTAAAATATGTATTGTTAGGTGTGCTGATATTTAGCATGACCCTCACTTTTGCAACAAATGGCAGCGATTTCTCCTGGGGAGGGGCGGTAGGAGAATATGTAACCATGTGGCTTAACAAATGGATTGGTAAACTGGGTACAGGGGCTTTTATTTTCCTTTCTTTTTTCAGTTACATCATTTGGCGATTCAATCCGGTCTTTCATTTACCCCGTTGGAAATTCGGAACTGCAAAAAAAGTAGCAAGCGGTTTTTTGCCACTTACTGAGGATGATGAAATGCCCGTTACTAAAGAATGGAACGAAGAAGAGGATACAAATTTAAATATAAGTTTGGCAGAGCCGGAACCAGAAGAGCCTATCAGCCAAAATAAGCTGAGGAATGAAGGGAAAGGGGTTGTGGTAATTATGCCACATGAAGAATTGATTGCCCACTCTGCCAATTTAGATATAGCAGAAAAAATTACGGATGAAGGAATCGGAAAAAGCAATAACCCTCAAACAATCTTCCCTAAAAATAAAACAGATGTTTCAAATGTAGAGTTGGAAATTAAAGAAACGCCTGAAATAGATGAAGAAGAAGATTTGCCCATAGCAGCAAACTTGGGAAAACTTTTTACTAAATATGATGTTACGCTTGATTTAAAGGAATATAAATATCCATCTCTTGATCTTCTGCAAACCCATGGAAGCGAAAAAATTGTTCATGATCCCGAAGAATTGGAAACGCATAAAAACCAAATCATTGCTACGCTTAAAAATTATGATATTGCCATTCAACGGATTGCTGCAACCGTTGGCCCAACAGTTACCCTTTATGAAATTGTTCCGGCTCCCGGCGTTAGAATCAGCAGAATAAAAAACCTAGAAGATGACATTGCATTAAGCCTTGCTGCTTTGGGTATTCGTATAATAGCACCTATACCGGGTAAAGGTACAATTGGCATAGAAGTGCCTAATGTTCGAAAATCTGTTGTTAGTATGCGAACACTTTTGGCATCAGAAAAGTTTCAAACAAATACTTTTTCTCTTCCGATTGCCATTGGCAAAAAGATCGATAATGAAAATTTTATTGTTGACCTGGCTAATATGCCGCACCTATTAATGGCAGGTGCAACCGGACAAGGTAAATCCGTAGGTTTAAATGCAATTCTGGTTTCTCTTTTGTATAAAAAGCATCCTTCACAACTTAAGTTTGTTTTGGTTGATCCAAAAAAAGTGGAGCTGAGTTTATACCGGGTTATTGAAAAACATTTTCTAGCTAAGTTGCCCGGTGAAGAAGAATCCATTATCACCGATACAAAGAAAGTAGTGCATACCTTAAATGCCCTTTGTATAGAAATGGATAATCGTTATGATCTACTCAAAGAAGCCGGATGCAGAAACATAAAAGAATACAACGAAAAATTTACTTCTCGAAAACTCAATCCGGAAAAAGGACATCAATTCCTGCCATTCATTGTTTTGGTAGTGGATGAGTTTGCCGATTTGATAATGACTGCCGGCAAAGAAATTGAAATGCCGATTGCCAGATTAGCACAATTGGCAAGAGCCATTGGTATTCACCTTATTATTGCAACACAACGCCCTTCCGTAAATATTATTACAGGTACTATCAAAGCCAATTTCCCTGCACGTATTGCTTTTAAAGTGTCCAGTAAAATAGATAGTCGTACAATCTTGGATACAGGAGGTGCAGAACAATTAATTGGAAAGGGAGATATGTTGGTTAGCTATAATGGGGAAGTAACTCGTTTACAATGTGCTTTTGTTGATACCCCTGAAGTTGAAAAAGTATGTGAATTTATTGGTAGCCAAAAAGGGTATCCTCAAGCATTCCTATTACCTGAATATGTAGACGAGAAAGATTTGGAAGGCAAAGAATTTGATGCAGGTAATCGGGATCCGTTATTTGAGGATGCTGCAAAATTGATAGTACAAAGCCAGATGGGATCAACCTCATTAATACAAAGACGAATGAAACTAGGCTATAATCGCGCAGGCCGATTAATGGACCAATTAGAAGATGCCGGTGTGGTAGGACCCAATCAAGGAAGTAAAGCCAGAGAAGTCTTATTTAAAACCGATATGGAACTGCAAGAATTTCTCGATTCTATGGTTTAAAAGATTAACCGATAATACATTGCTACAAACCGATTATATTAAACTAATTCCTTTCTGGAACGTCTGTAAAACAGGTAAAACCTATATTTGCATAGGATAATTGAAAAAACATGAAGAAAGTTATTGCTTGCTCACTTTACTTTTTAGCCTTATTTGCGACCGCAAATGCCCAAAATGATCCCGCCGCCAAAAAAATTTTGGATAATCTAGGAACTAAATTTAAAGCATCGAAAGGGATTAGTGCCAGCTGCCAATTGAGTTCATACACGCGTAAAGGGAAAGCAAATGGTGTACAAACCATTTCAGTGGAAATGAAAGGTGCCAAATATTTCATCAAACAAGGTAAATCGGAGATTATCTGTGACGGAATAAACGTTTACCGCTTCGATGGCGAAAAAACAATCACCAAATCATCAGTGGAGGAAAGCAGTCAAACCTTAAGTCCACAAAAATTATTATCCGGGTCCTACGACAAAGATTTTTCTTACAAACTCATTTCATCCAAAGGCAGCTTTCATGAAATTGAAATGAAACCTTTGGATAATCGTAAAAACTTTCAAAAAGTAAATTTATTTATCGATAAAGCGAAGAATACTTTTTCTAAAGCAAGAATTTTGGATAAAAGTAACAATGTTACAGAATTCAAAATGGCCAATCTTAATATGAGTGCTTCCGTTGCAGATAGTAAATTCGTTTTCAACAAAAGCAAATACCCTAAGGACGTAGAGATACTAGATTAAATTATTTTGTCATTGCTTTTTTTGCTACAGATAACGCAGATTCGTATACATAAATCTGTGTTTTCTGTCGCAATATTTTTTCTTTAACTTAACAAGATTATTTATCAAAAGCGATAACTTTATGCAATGAAAAATGTCGTTTTGGTCTTCTGTCTTTTTTTTGTTTGTAGTGTGGAAGCACAGTATACAGTACGTCTGGTAATGACTGATGTGGCCACTCGTAAATTTGACGACATCTATGTTTCAGGCAATTTTAATAACTGGAATCCCAAGGATGAAAATTGTAAATTAAAACCATTCGGAAGTAGCAATCGCAAATCTGTTGTGATAAAAGATCTTGCACCCGGCACCTATGCATTTAAGTTTACAAGAGGGGGATGGGATAAAGTAGAAACTACCGAAGATGGAAGAGATATCGATGATAGAATATTGGAGGTAAATGCCGATCTGTCCCAGGATTTTACAGTGTTAGGTTGGAAAGATGAATATCCGGATGTACCTAAAAAATATACAGCAACACCCCAAGTTAGAATAGTAGATACGGCTTTCAATATGCCGCAACTGAATCGAAAAAGAAGAATCTGGATTTATTTGCCAAAAGGATATGCAACTTCTGCTAAAATTTATCCGGTATTGTACATGAACGATGGGCAAAACCTCTTCAATGAAAAAACAGCGGCTTTTGGCGAATGGGGTGTTGATGAATGTTTAGATACTTTACAAAAAAAATTAGATAAAGAATGTATCATCATTGGCATTGATCATGGGGGAGATAAAAGAACAGCTGAATACATTCCTTATGATAATGCGCGTTTCGGAAAAGGAGAAGGTAAATTGTATATCGATTTTCTGGCAAATACTCTAAAACCCTATATCGATTCAAAATACAGAACTAAAAAGGGGCCGGATAATACTTTCATAGCCGGTAGTAGTTTGGGTGGATTAATCAGCTTATATGCCGTAATGCAATACCCCAAAGTATTTGGAGGTGCCGGCGTTTTTTCTCCCTCTTTATTTTTCGTGCCCTTTATGTTTAGTGATGCAGAATTATTCACCACCACCACCTCCCCCAAATTTTATTTATATGCCGGCAGCAAAGAAAGTACGACAATGGTATCGGATCTAAAAAGAATGGCTGATATCTTACAAAAAAAAGAAAATTACGCTATACGAACAGTCATCAACCCATTAGGTCAACATAACGAAACTTATTGGAGACAAGCGTTTGCAGATTTTTATAAATGGATGGTAAATCAGTAAGCGAATGGCATTTGAAATTCTGTAGTAATTTATTCCAAATAATTAATTGATAAGCATGAATTATAGTAGGTAAGTTACCCCTTCAATAGCCAATTCTGTATTTAAAAAAACCTCTCGGGCTTCAGTTAAAAACGTATCCAATTTTTCATATTTGCTGCTAAAATGCCCTATCAATAATAACTTTACTCCTGCCTTTACTGCAACAGTTGCGGCCTGTACTGTGGTAGAATGAAAACGTGCATGGGCCTTCTCTTCCAAATCTTTTAAATAGGTAGTTTCATGATAAATGGCAGTTACGCCGCTGTTTTTAATGGAAATGCTTTCACTATACCGCGTATCTGCACAATAAGAATAACTCAAGGAAGGTTTATTGGGTAAGGTTACCCATTCATTTTTTATTATTTCCCCTATGGAATTGGTATAACTTTCACCTTCTTGTAACTTTTCATAATACGTGGATGGAATTGCATATTCTTTCGCTTTGTTATCATTAACTTTTCTGGGTTTTCTTTTTTCTCGGATGATAAAACCCCAGCATGGGATTCGATGATCTGTGCTAAAACAGTCCACCTGAAATTTCGGACTATTCACAATGGTGCCCTCTTTATCCAGCGTATGAAAGATAAGCGGAAATGGTAAGCTGGTTGCCGCCACTTCTAATTGCAGGTTGATAATTTTTTCCAAGGGTGCAGGGGCATATAAATGCAATTCCTGCTCTCTTCCTAATAACCCCATGCTGGTAAGTAAGCCTATTAAACCAAAATAATGGTCGCCATGTAAGTGTGAAATAAATATATGGTGGATTTTGCTCCTTCGAATCTTATACTTCGCCATTTGTAATTGTGTACTTTCTCCGCAATCAATCAAAAATAGTTGGTCTTGTAAAGTTACCACTTGCGCAGTTGGATGCCTATTAAAAGCCGGGAGTGCTGAATTATTGCCTAATATAGTAATTCCGAACATATGATAATGGAACTTGAAGGAAAATAGAAATGTGTAATGATTAGACAAAATAACTGGTTTCTTGCTGCATTGGATAGCTTATTTATTATTTATGATTAGGTAGTTCGAGCGCAAACGACGGGTAAGCAAAGCTTTTCTGTCACCCTTTCAGGGTTTGGGAAATCCTCCATTATATTTAGATTATAATAATTTCAGCCTTTCAGGCTTTTGATTTGTTTAGTTTGGACCTTACAATCCCGAAGGGATGATATTATTATAGCACAATAGAAAAATGTTAATAAACCCTGAAAGGGTGACATAAAGAGTTTGGGCTTGTTCTAATAATCCTAATATTATTACAAATGGGTACTTTTGAC
>JAYTSC010000567.1:0-2170 GCA_043745885.1 Bacteroidota bacterium
TCTTCCAATGGGGGTACCTCCATTGTTCTGAGTGGTAAAGTCAAATGCCTGGTGGTAACATCAGGGCTGGGTGTTATGGCAGGAAATAATAATGGGAAAGGAGTATTTGGTGCTTCTTGTGTTGAAACTGCACCTGTATCCTCGGTATTGGTTTCACTTACATCGCTTAATGTGTATCCAAACCCAACCCATACTAACAGCATTTTGAGATGTGTAGGAAATTTTGAGCCAAATTTGTTTTGCATCGTACGGGTTTTAAGTATGGAGGGTAGCGTGATGATGAGCAAGATAGTATCTATGAAAGATGTTCAATCTGGTTACACCATTCAGGCGGGAATGTATCCTGCAGGTAGTTATGTAGTTAATGTTGATTTCCTGAGCCAGCAGTATAACCTGAAATTGATAAAATTATAGGAGGCAGGATGCGAAATCTGAGTATTTGATGACTTGATTGTAGTGTAATATTTATAAGAATAATAGAAGTTTGTACAATAATGGAAAAAATAATTTGAAGCATCTTTGTTTAGAATGTAGTTCACATACCCTATGAAAACCATTTTTAATGCCATATGTCCTATGAAAAACTATGGTTTTAAAAGCTGTATCCTATGAAAACTATTTTGTCCATTACACCAAACTATTTTACAGAATAAACTGTTTATGAAAAGTATATATCTATTGATTAACGTTTTCTTTAATATTTAGTTTGGCTAAACCCTCAGTTATGAAAAGCTTATTATTTCGCACATTTGTATTGGCATTACTAGTTATGTTAGTGTCTAGAAATTTTGCGCAATCCCCGACAGCCTTCAATTATCAATCTATTGCCAAAGACCCTTTGGGAAATGTTGCCAAGAACCGAACGGTATACGTGAAAGACATAATTTATCAAAATGCTGCGGTTGGAGGAACCAGGGTATGGGAGGAAGCACA
This sequence comes from Bacteroidota bacterium, assembly GCA_043745885.1. Classification (GTDB taxonomy): domain Bacteria; phylum Bacteroidota; class Bacteroidia; order Chitinophagales; family Chitinophagaceae; genus Sediminibacterium. The sequence goes on from JAYTSC010000567.1 coordinate 934, forward strand.
TATTGTAACTACAGATAATGATGGCATTTTTACGATCAATATAGGTTTGGGAACCAAATCGACGGGAATACCCATCAACAATATTTCTCAGATTGAATGGTTCAGGGGTCTTTTTTTCTTTAATTTAAAAGTTGCTGTAGCTCCTTCTATTCCTGCTGCGTGGTGGGTTGCAGCCGATAATTATTTGGATATGGGCACTACTCAATTTTTGAGTTCACCTTTTGCCATGTTTTCTAATAATGCCAATACTGCCAGCTTTGCTTCCAATGCTAAGATTTTAGATGTTTCTAAAAGTTTACCACCGGGTAAGATTAATCAATACTTAATTACAGATAGTTCAGGTAATGTAAGTTGGGCATTTCCTGAGGCAGCTAAAAGTTTAACTCCGGGGCTCCCCAATCAATTTTTAGTTACAGACAGTTTGGGTAATGTAAGCTGGGCTTATCCACAGGCTGCGGGGCAAGCAGTAACCAACATAACCAATCTTCAAATTAAGTTCTCTTCAGGTTCAGGACAAAATATTTCTATTGAACCTAACACAACGGCTGTGGTAACAATACCTTATCTGGGAGTACAAAAAGGAGATCCAATTTTTATTTCACCACAAAACGATACACAGGAATGGCAAGTATATAGTTCCTGGGTTGATAGTGATGATATTATCAAAGTGAGGTTTGCTAATTATACCGATAAAACGGTGCAAATTTCTGGTAGCCAGTATAAGATCGTAGTAATGAAATAATGCAAATAAAAATCTCGACTGTAATTAATGAATAGTTGATGTAACTTAAAATAATTTAACAAAACAAAAAAATGATATTGGCTTTACCTATCAAAAGAAGCAATTTAACAAAGCAAGTCATAGCTATTTGTGTCATGCTATTTGCGTTGGTATCTGTTACCAATGCACAAAAATTTGGAGATAACCTTGGTAATCATATAGCCACCAAGGATCTTTTAATGGGTAATCAATTAATTTTAAATGCCCGAGGAATTGTAATTGGCAGTACAACACTTCTTAATAATAGCATTGCTTTACAGATTGATGGAATAGGAAATCAGGCATTATTGATAACCCGAATTACAGATACATTTGGAATTACTATTCCTGTAAATGGAATGTTGGTCTATTCAAAGAGTGATAACAAATTTTATTTTAGACAAGGAGGTGCTTGGATAACTTTTGGAACTTTTAACAATGGCGTTACCACTTTAAATGGTGAGGTAGGTGATCTAA
>JAYTSC010000568.1:0-2507 GCA_043745885.1 Bacteroidota bacterium
GCCATCAATCCTTTGGCGTCTCTTGAAACCATTATCAGGTGCGGTTGTCAAAGAATACTTAGCAGTGGCCAAACACCCAATGCTTGGGATGGAAAAGAATTGATTAAACAATTAATTGAACAAGCGCAAGACCGAATTATTATCATGCCTGGTAGTGGAATAAGAAGTGATAATATCAATGAAATGGTTGCATTTACAGGAGCCATAGAAATGCATTCATCTGCAAGAAAAAGCACCCTTTCTCAAATGATTTTCCTGCAAAATTCGATGAATGAAAAACTGGAAAACATTCAGGTGGATGCTGATGAGATCAGAAAAATGAAACAGTTAATAATATCAATTAGACATTAAAATGTATGGCTCTTGGGGTCCATTTTGTCTTTGTTGGTTTTATCATCACAAGTGTTCGGAAGAGTGATTAAGCCAATGTTTCACGCCGCACAAAGAGCAAAGGACTTTGCGTGAATTCTTTCGAACACCAAAGTATGGTGTTATCAACAAAGGCAAAAGAAACATCCTTTACTATTTTCATTTAGTATAACATGCGAACTTTTATGGTTGCCTTTACTTCTTTTAATAAGGCAAGTGCCTGTTTAGACAATTTTTTATCTATATCTAAAACTACATACCCAATCTGGTCATTCGTTTTTAAATACTGTCCAACAATATTGATATTATTTTTAGAAAGTGCGGTATTGATCTCACTTAATACACCCGGAACATTATGATGAATATGCAAAATTCGATGTGCATTTTCAACCGGTGGCAACCCTATTGCCGGAACCGTATGAGAGCCATTGGTAATTCCTCTTTCGAGGTATTGAAAAAGTTTGATACTAACATCTTCACCAATATTTTGTTGGGCTTCTTCGGTAGATCCCCCAATATGTGGTGTAAGTAGTACATTCGATAATCCCTGTAATGGCGTTTCAAACTTATCACCGTTCTTTTCCGGTTCCAGAGGATATACATCAATTGCAGCTCCGCTCAATTGTCCATCTTGTAATGCCATGGCCAAGGCTTTTAAATCAACAACCTCTCCCCTAGCATAATTCAATAAAATTGACCCTTTCTTAAAAGATTTAAGAAGCATTTTATTAATCATATTTTTCGTTTCCCCTGTTTCAGGAACATGTAATGAAATAATGTCTGATTCTGCAACCAGTTCCTTCAAATTTCTTGCAGAAGAGGCGTTGCCCAGGGGCAACTTTGTTTCAGTATCATAAAACAACACTTTCATTCCCAAACCTTCGGCTAATACACTTACCTGAGAACCAATATTACCATAACCGATTATTCCCAAGGTTTTTCCCCGGAGTTCATAGCTGCCTTTAGCTTCTTTCATCCATATGCCATTATGTGCTGCTGTATTCTTATCTATTATTCTTCTTATGAGTATAATAGAAGCACCTATCACTAATTCTGCAACACTTCGTGTATTGCTGTAAGGGGCATTAAAAACAACAACACCCGCTTTGGTAGCAGCTTTTAAATCAACTTGGTTTACTCCAATACAAAAACAACCAATGGCCTGTAATTTGGTGGCGGCAGCCAAAACTTTGGCAGAAATATGGGTTTTAGATCGAATGCCTAGTAAATGAACATCTTTTATTTCTTTTATAAGTTCCTCCTCATTCAAAGCACCGTTTAGTTTCCGCACTTTTACATAGCCATTGCGGTTAAAATGCTGTACTGCCTTTTCGCTGATATTTTCTAAAAACAGGATATTAATTCTTTCCTTAGGATAGCTGGTGGTTGCTTGCTTGCTCATATACGCGAAAATAAATGTTATTTGTTTTACCTCCACCTACTTAGTTTTCCACGAAGGTTGTATCAAGCCCCAATGGAGTTATATTTGTCGGATTAGCTTAAATTATTTTAAATGTTTCGGTCGAAAATGATTCCATTTCTTACTTTTCTCATAATGGCTTGCAGTTCAAACCCCAATTCGGAGGTTAGAGAAACTGTGAAACCCATAAAAGTGAATAGTTTTTCAGCCATTTCACAAAAAGAAAAAGAGTATTATAAAAATGCCATTACCCCTTTATATGAATCTCTTTTGCAAAAACGGGGGTTTAGTGGAGGTATCATTTTGGCAAAAAACGGGGAAGTCGTTTTTGAAGATTACAGGGGTATGTTAAACTTAAAAACCAAAGAACCTATCACTGCAATTACACCTTTTCATATTGCTTCTATATCAAAGACCTTCACCTCTGCTGTTATTTTAAAATTAATGGAGGAAGGTAAATTATCATTAGAAGACCCTGTTGTAAAATATTTGCCAACTTTTCCATACAATAACATCAACATTACAAATTTACTTACGCATCGAAGCGGTTTGCCAAAATACGATCATTTCATGTCTGGTACCCGTACCGAATTTAAACTGGTTAAGAATAAAAAAGGCAAAACGGTTAAAAGGGCATACGCAGTTAAAGTTCCCCTCACATTTTCCGGATTGGCAGTAAACAAAGATGTATTACAGTACCTAATTACCATTCACCCGC
>JAYTSC010000569.1:0-1971 GCA_043745885.1 Bacteroidota bacterium
AATCGTGGGGAAGGCTTTATCGGTACCGGATTAAAGAAAGATGAATTCCTTTGTGAATGCTCAGAATATGATGATATAATTGCTTTTACGAAATCTGGCACTATGAAAGTCGTAAAGGTTTCCGATAAAGTTTTCATTGGGAAAGACATTTTGTATGCTGCAGTTTTTCAAAAGAATGATGAGCGAACTACTTATAATATGATTTACCTTGATGGTAAATCAGGAATTAGTTATACAAAACGATTTAATGTAACTGGTGTAACCCGTGATAAAGAGTATGATTTAACAAAAGGGTCTGAAAAAAGCAAATTGCATTATTTTACGGCTAATCTAAATGGAGAAGCCGAAGCTGTAAAAATTATTTTGAGTCCCAATTGCTCCGCCAGAATCAAGGAGATTGACTTTTTCTTTGAAGAGTTAGAGATTAAAGGAAGAAGTAGTATGGGTAACCAGGTTTCAAAATATCCTATCAAAACTGTTAAGTTTAAGGAAGCGGGTAAAAGCACTTTGGCCGGTAGGAAATTATGGTTTGATAATAAATTCGGAAGATTAAATACAGAAGAGAAAGGACAGTTTTTGGGTGGATTTGAAGATGAGAAAATAATTGTGTTTTATACAGATGGCACCTATGAATTGACTGATACAGAAATAACACAAAGATTTGAACCCGATAAAATATTATTAATTGAGAAATTCGTACCTCAAAAAATCATCAGTGCTGTATACTTAGATAATGATAAACAACAATTCAACATTAAAAGATTTAAAATCGATACTATAACTTTAAAGACACAGTTTTTGTTTATTAAAGAAGGTGAGGGAAATTTTTTGAAAGCAGTTACTTCCGATCCGGAACCCGTTTTAATGGTACAGTCAGGACGTGGACAAACTGTACGAAAAGCTAAATTTAAGGTAGCGAAAATGGTGGAAGTTATGGGCTGGAAAGCCGTTGGGGCAAAACTCACTGATTTTAGTAAAACAATTGAGATGGAGTGGGAGCAAAAAACAAAGGATGAAAATGCACAACCTGAATTGTTTGGATAATTATTCGGGACGAATATATTAATATTGGAAAATTATTTTCTACGAAACTTAAAAGCAGTTTTTGCTATTTTATTAAATATGAAAAGGTTAATTGGCGTATTTAATCGTGGCATATTTGCAGATTTTAAATGAATGGTTTCCATTAAATCTGCGAATCTACGGCAAAAATAATTTTTAAGTTAAAGAATTAATTAACTTTGAAAATGCTAAAAATGATGAATTTGGCTTTTAAAATGCCTCAAATTAAACAGTTGTAACTTAGCTTACATAAAATTTTATAAATCAGATGAAACCAGTGCTAGTTGGACAATATAATACCCTCAAAGTAACACGGAAGGTCGAATTCGGATTTTATCTGGATGATGGGGGAGAAGGCATACTATTACCAAAAAGATTTGTTCCAAAGTCCCTGAAAATAGGTGAAGAACTGTCTGTTTTTGTATACCATGATTCTGAAAATAGATTAATAGCAACTACCCAAAAAGCAAAAGCCGTTGTAGGCGATATTTTGAAAATGAAAGTTGTTTCTGTAACAGGATTAGGCGCTTTTTTGGACTGGGGCTTAATGAAAGATCTTTTTGTGCCTAAATCCAAACAAATTGTTAGCATGTTTGAAGGCAAAGAATACCTCGTAAAATTATATATTGATGAACAAACAGGAAGGGTGGCAGCTACAGAAAAGATTGATTCATTACTTCAAAATGACCAACTTACCGTTAAAGAAAAAGACATTGTTGACTTAGTAGTGTATCGAAAATCAGACTTGGGCTATGTAATGATCATAAACAATTTGCATACAGGTATACTCCATAGTAATGAGATTTTTACCACTTTGCAAATAGGGGATAGAATGCAAGGATTTATAAAAACTATTCGCCCAGACCAAAAAATAGATGTTGTTTTAGGAAAACCCGGATTTCAAAAAGT
>JAYTSC010000570.1:0-2151 GCA_043745885.1 Bacteroidota bacterium
CGAAAGACAGGGTATTGCGAATAACAACGAAGGCAACCCCATTATGTTTGCGATTCGGGTGCACCCCATCATACCCGTTTTTGATATTACCGGTGGACCGGCTGAACTGGGAGGTTCGAATACATCACCTTACAACGGTTTTGCAGGTAGCCGTGGTGTAAACCTGGGAAATGCCCCTAATCCATTGGCAAGATTATATAGGGAAAAGGACAATATTACTAAAGGGTTACACCTTTTCGGAAACGTTTTTGCTGAATTACAAATTAACAAAGACTTAAAACTAAGAACCAGTTTGGGAGCCGAAATTAACCAATTCAGCAGGTCAGAATATTTTCATAGGGATATTGAAGCTGCGGAACCAAGAAACTCAAACAGCTTGAATGTATTTAACAACTACGACCAAACTTTAACCTGGTATAATACCTTGAATTATTCCAAAACCTTTGGAGAACATTCATTAAATGTATTGGTTGGAACGGAAGCTGTTAAGACCTATGCAGTAGGTACCGCTGCCAGTAGAAGCAACTTTGCTTTTGATGATTTGGCATACAGGTATTTGGATGCCGGTTCTGCAGCAGGCTTAAGTAACAGTGGCGGTGGGGCAAGTATCACAGCCTTATTCTCTCAGTTTGGCAAAATTAACTACGGATACAAAGGAACTTATTTAGCTGATTTTACATTACGTAGAGATGGATCTTCCTTATTTTCTGAAGCAAATAGATGGGCTATATTTCCAGCTTTCTCTGCGGGTGTTCGGCTAACTGAATATAAGTTTATGCAGAAACAAACCCTATTTAATGACTTCAAAATAAGGGGAGGATGGGGTAAAACAGGAAATCAGTTAATCCCTAACGTTTACAATGCCTATACGTTGTATGGTTCAGACCCATCAAACAATGCGTATGATATAAATGGAACCGGTTCATCAATTGTAGGTGGATTTGACAATGTACAATTCGGAAATCCAAACGGTAAATGGGAAACAACCACTTCAACTAATATTGGATTTGATGCCTTACTCCTTCATAATTCTCTGGAAATTGTTTTCGATTGGTACAAGCGAGTTACTTCAGATATGTTAACCCAGGTGGCCATTCCAAGAACCATGGGTACTGCAACCATTCCTTATACCAATATAGGTGAAATGCAAAATACAGGATATGATCTGGGTATCAATTACAGAGGTAAATCAGGTGATTTCCGTTACCAGATAGGCGCAAATATTGGCGTTTATAAAAATAATGTGAATAAATTAAACGATGACCCGAATGCCACTATTTTTGGTTTCAGCACCCGTCTTCCTCCCATTTCGGCAACTAAGGCAGGACTACCAATTGCCAGTTACTATGGTTACATTGTTGATGGTGTAATTAAAGATGCCGCAGAAGCAGGTAAGGCTGCTAAGTTTGGTACGTATACCAGAGAAGGTGTATTTAATTTCAGAGATGTTAATGGTGATGGTGTGATTACTGCTGCCGACAGAACCATCATCGGAAGTCCACATCCTGATTTTACTTATGGATTAAATTTGAATCTTGGCTATAAAAACTTTGACCTGACTGTATTTGCACAAGGCTCACAAGGAAATAAAATTTTTAACTATGTTAGGTACTGGACTGATTTTAATACTTTTCAGGGAAACCGTTCAACAGATATGTTAAATAATTCCTGGAAGAAATCCGGTGACGTTGCTTCATTACCAAGATTGAATTCAGGTGATGCCACAAGCCAACAGATTTCAACTTATTTTTTAGAGGATGGTTCCTATATGCGTATTAAAAATATCCAACTTACTTACACCATCCCTGCTTCTGCGTTAAAAAAGGTAGGATTGGGTTCTGCTCAAATTTATATTCAGGGCCAAAACTTATTTACCATTACCAAGTATACCGGTTTAGATCCTGATATCAACCTTAGATCATCAGGTAATAACAACCAGGATATTCATATGGGTATTGATGAAGGTGCCTACCCGGTATCTAAATCATTTTTATTGGGGGTACGTATTGGACTATAATTTTTATGACGTTAAAATTTAAATAAAATGAAAAAAATAATTAGCCTCACAATGATCATAGCCGTTTTGGGCAGCTTTTTCTCCTGCTCCAAAACCTATTTTGAAGTAGAACCACAGGGTCGAGCTTCGCTAAC
>JAYTSC010000571.1:0-2896 GCA_043745885.1 Bacteroidota bacterium
AATTAGTTTGCGGAAAAATATCATCAATACTTATCATACAATTTTATTTTTGTTGAACATAATCTAAAACGGAGTTGGACTAACACTCGTCCAACCTCCATCTACAATTACAGTTTGGCCAGTAATATGCCTTGCTTCATCAGAGACAAGAAACAAAGCGGTTTTAGCAATATCCGAAACAGTAGCAGGTCGTCCCATTGGCGTTATTTTTTGCCATGTTTGATGATAAGTGGGATCTAATAAAGTTCTTTCAGTAGTTGTGGCTCCCGGAGCTACCGTATTTACATTAATTTGATATGGTGAGATTTCAATAACCAAATTTTTTGCTAACATCTCAATGGCCGCTTTACTCATTGCATATGCAGCCAAATTTTTATGGGCCTGGTGTCCGGTAACAGAAGACATGAATAAAAGAGATCCCCCTTTTTCCTGAACTTTCATTTGATTAGCTGCTGCTTGTGCCAAAAAAAAGGTTCCACCTAAATTCACTTCCATGACTCTTGAAAATGATTCATACGGGTAAGTAAAAAAATCACCGAACAAAGTTATTCCTGCATTGGCAATAACAATATCTAAACTGCCAAATCGAATAACTGCTGTTGAAACCATTTCAGCAATAAAAGAAAACTCACTTGCATCGCCACGGAGAATTATGCAATGCTGCTCTGCACCTAGAGAACTTATTTCAGTCTGGGCTTTGACTGCAATAGCTTCATCCAACTCATTTAAAATTACATTGGCTCCTTTAGACAATAATTGCTTACATATTTCAAGGCCAATTCCTTGTCCTGCACCGGTAACAATGGCTGTTTTATTTTGAAATTGCATGTAAATAAATTAAATATTATTCATCCTATTCAAATTCTATAATCGCTTTAATTACTTTGTTTACAGGCAATAGAAATTCGGGAAAAGAATCTTTCAATTGATCGAAAGGCACTCGATGTGTAATATAGTTTTTTGGATAGATAGCCCCACTGATAATACTAGAAATTACAAAATCGAAATCTTCACTGGTAGCATTTCGACTACTCATTAAAGTTGCCTCTCGTTTATGAAATTCAGGATGACTGAACACAATATCCCCTTTTTGCAAACCTACTAATACATAACGACCTCCATGGGCCAGATATTGAAATGATTGATTGATTGCCTGTAAATTACCGGTGGCATCTATCACCACTGATGGCATTTCTCCATTAGTTATCTCCATCAATTTTTTCAATACTTCTTCTTTAGAGGGATTGATCGTAAAATCAACTTTCAATTTTTCATAACAAAATTGTAGTCTGGTTTCTTGAACATCCATTACCATCACTTTAGCTCCTGCAATTTTAGCAAATTCTATTACACCTAGACCTATTGGACCTGCTCCAACTATTAAAACAAATTCACCGGACTGAATATTGGCTCTTTTTACCCCATGAGCACCAATGGAAAGTGGTTCAACTAATGCTAACTCATCAAAAGAAAGTCCTCTATTTTTTACCAAAGAATATGATGGAACACTAATGAATTCAGACAATGCACCATCAATATGAACGCCGAGAACTTTTAGTTGTTCACAACAATTGGGTTTGCCAATTCTACAAGCAATGCATTTCCCACAATTAAAATAAGGTATGATTGTAACACTTTCCCCAGAGGAAAAATCAGTATTATCTGTTTCAATTATAACAGCAGCAAGCTCATGTCCTAAAATACGTGGGTAATTGAAAAATGGCTGGGTTCCCTCGTAAGCATGTAAATCTGTGCCACAAATTCCTACGCGTTTTATTTGTAAGATGGTGTACCCATTCTTTTGAGTAGGGGCATTCGATATTTTATTTTCAAAATTTCCCGGTTGTGTACAAACCCATGTTTTCATTTGTATGCTGGTAGCCTTATAGCTTGTATTTCTAATTCCGGAAAAACCTATAAGTATGATGAGTATACTATTAATAATTACAATATCACAAACAATGCATAGATAACACCCGGTATCCAGAAAATGAGCGTTAATAAAACGCTTAGCCAGAATTTTCCATTGATATCGCCTTCATGGAGATACACGGCTAATGGCGGAAGTAATAATGCTATTAGCACAAGTAATAATGTTGAAGTACTAGGGGTATTACCAGATTTATTTTCTTCTTTGAATTTGGCAATTTCTTTTTTTACATCCTTTAAACGCATTTTTTTCTCTACTCGTGTTAAACTTTTAAATTCATGCATAGCATCCATTACGACCGCTTCATTGGCCAAAGCATCAGCATTAGTGACTGTAGATTCTTTGACGCCATTCGTTCCAATAGTAATAGCCCCATTAATAAGTAAAGTATTTAGTAAAAAAACAAAAGGAAGGAAAAATAATTTATTTTTCATAAAAATGTTATTTTCTTTAAAAATACAAATAATTGATAATAAACTACTCATTTAATAATTTTTATCACCTAACGCCCAATGGATTTTTTTTAGGATAAGGGCATTTCAGTATCTTTCCCATTCAAATTTGACTTATGAAAAAATTAGTACCCTTATTTCTGCTTGCCTCACTAGTATCCTCGGCACAAAATATGCCGGTAAGCTATGATGCCATTGTGAAAGCTGCCACTCCAAAGGTAATCGAATGGAGAAGGTATTTTCATGAGTTTCCTGAATTATCCAATCGTGAATATAATACGGCTAAAAAAATCGAATCGGAATTAAAACAAATGGGTATTGACACCCGTAAAATGGCTGGCACAGGTGTTGTAGGGGTTCTAAAAGGTGGGAAACCTGGACCAGTTGTTGCTTTACGTGCAGATATTGATGGATTACCCGTAACAGAGCGAAACCTACTCCCCTTTAAATCAAATGCAACATCTGAATACAACGGTCAAAAAGTAGGTGTTATGCATGCTTGTGGACACGATTC
>JAYTSC010000572.1:0-1622 GCA_043745885.1 Bacteroidota bacterium
GCGGACAGAAAACCCTTCGCTTTCCATTTGGTGAACACGTTGGTAGGTCATAAATTTGGGGATTGAATAGTTCATAAATACCTTGAAGTTGTTGAAGACAACAAGGTTAATTATTCTACCGGGTGGCTACGCCACCCGGTAGAATGTTATGTATTCTATCTTACCGAATTTGCTGCTGCTATCTTACCGAAAGTTGTGTACTCTATCTTACCGAATTTGCTGCACTCTTATTTACCGATCACATGGGTTGGGTGAGATAAGAAGCAAGGCAATAAATGAAGCTCTACCAATCCCTATTCCAGGTCTTCTAAATGAAATTAAAGAAATTGCTAAACAGGCTGCTGGGCTTTTGGAAAGCGGAGTTAAATCACAAACAGACAAAGTAGTTGATAAATTTAAAGAACCTGAAAAAAAATAAGATGAATTCGAAAGACTTATTTACTGGTATAGGGTTATTATTCGCTGCATACTTTATCTACAGACACCTTAAAAAACGAGATACTGCTTCTGAAAAAAACAATTGGGATGGTCCAATACCCTCACTTTATGTTCAAGGTTGGGGTGTCTTTGTTTTATGTATTATGGGAGGGATTATACTTATCCTTAAATCACTTCCAACTAGAATTTAACATTTATGAATTTTGAAATTTTCATCCAATTCCTATCTTCTGTTTTAGTTATAGTAGTGGGTATAATGGCAAAATTTTCCAATAATGATGGATGGCGTTCAGCTAAAAAATATTGGTTATATCTTCTTGTAATTGGGTCAAAATCATTAGTATATGAAATTTACAAGTATTTGGTATGAATTGTTGCTTAATGAGCTTAAGCTTTTTGAGCTTTGGTATCACGTAGAATAGTATCAATCAGTAAAAACAGTTTTTCCTTAATGGCTGGTGTCAAGTAAGCCAGAGGCTAAGGCGGTTACACCACTTCCTACCCAGATCCTAAGAAGTTTGACTCACCGCCATCACAAAGGAAAATGTTGTTTGCAGGCGTGCCACCGCCGAAGATTCCTCTTCCGTCCGGATCAATTAAGTTGATCGGATTTTTTGCTACATAATTAGGGAAGATCATGCATCTAGCTTACAAAGCTCGAGAAGCAGATGATATTATAACATTCAAGGAATATACACGTATACCTGGTATTCGCCCAGATTTTGTCAACCTTACTACAAAGACTATTTATGAGCTAAAGCCTAACAATTTTAGGTCTATTTAATTAGGTTTAAAACAATTAGAAAAGTATCAAATCATATTTGAAAAAACTTTTGGTGGCCACTGGATAACAATTTTAGATACTTACTAAGTTATGACAGATAAAGATTTAAAATTTTTCTTCAAGGAACTATTTGATCCACTTGGATTTAAAAAGAAAAATAATCGATGGAATCTTGAAAATGATGAGATAGTTAAAATTATTCAATTACAAAAATCAAGGTTTGGAAATCTTTATTATGTCAATTTCGGTATAAACATAAAAGCTTTAATTGATAAGGATGATAGTATGCATATTTTTAATCGGCTAGGATCCTTAGATATTAAAGAAAATGAAGAAATCCGAAATAGTTTAAATTTTGACTTTAAAATGGACGATCAACAAAGAAAAATTATACTAAAAC
>JAYTSC010000573.1:0-5688 GCA_043745885.1 Bacteroidota bacterium
ATCGACATTTTGAAACGGGATTTTTTACTCATTGCCCAAACCGCGTCAGCATCTCTCGGACCAACAGCAATAGCAGGTATTTTAGGAAAGGAATCATTGTAACGCATCCCCCCGGTATGGGGATCATTGGCTACAGATTCAGTTAAAGAGCGAATCATTACCCCCACTGCACCATATTTAGCAGCCCTACTAGGACCTGAACCCCGGTAAATACCTGTTTGCCCATAAGAAACGCCAGGGTTTATATTGGTAGGGTTAAACCCATGGTTATAATACACGATTTTGCCTTTCACTTCGTCTTTTCTTCTCTCCAATTCATCAAAATCATCAATTGCCAAAACTTCAGAAGTAACCGTACCGCTGCCCAATGAATTTCCTAAGGCAAGAACATCTAATTTTTGTGCGGCTTTCTTATTGTCAATTTCAATAATCATGGCATTATCTATCCCCCCCCTAACCCAATGTGGTACCATACACTCCTGAAGGTATACCTTATCTGCACCACTTTTTTCCATGGTAGTTTTGCCCCATTGAACAGCTTTGGCAAATGCAGGTGAACCTGCTAATCTTCCGCCAACCTGTTTAGTAAGCTCATACAGTAGCTCATAAGCCCTCCCATTTCTGAGCACTTCATCGGCTATTTTTTTTATGTTGGCCTCATCACCGGTCTGTGCAATTCCGATAAAGGGTAAAAATATCAGGATAAAAGTCAATTTTTTCATAAGGTTAAAGTTAACTATTTGTTAGCTTATAATAACAAGTAAAAACGGAAACTAAATAATGAAGAAATAAAGGTTACTTTCAATTAATTTTTTTGTGGTTTGATATATCCTTTTTTTTTCGAAAAGAGCAGCACTACAAACCACAAACAACAAACAACAAACCACAAACTTGTTTTACTATGCGTATAGGGATTGTCTGTTATCCCACTTTTGGTGGTAGTGGGGTTTTGGCCACTGAATTGGGTAAAGCACTAGCTGATGAAGGGCACCAGGTACATTTTATTACTTACCAACAACCGGTTAGATTAAATGTCTTTAACGCCAATATTTTTTACCATGAAGTAAGGGTACCTACTTATCCATTATTTGATTACCCCCCTTATGAAGTGGCCCTGGCAAGTACAATGGTGGATGTAATTATTAACCATGATTTGGATTTGTTACATGTACATTATGCTATTCCACATGCTTCAGCTGCCTATATGGCCAAACAAATAGTTAAACAAAAGAATGGAAGAAATATACCCGTAATTACTACCCTTCACGGAACAGATATTACGCTAGTGGGAAAAGACAAAACCTATGAGCCGGTAGTTACTTTTTCTATCAATGAAAGCGATGCCATAACAGCCGTATCTCAAAATTTAAAAGATGAAACCTTTAAATCTTTCGCTATTCACAAAGAAATTGAGGTGATTCATAATTTTGTTGATGTGGCACGTTTTAATAAAAAACCTATTGATGCCTTTAGAAAAGTGATTGCTCCTAATGGAGAAAAGATATTAATTCATGCTTCCAACTTTAGAAAAGTAAAAAGGGTGGATGATGTTGTAAAAATATTTTCTGCTGTTCGAAAAGAAATGCCTGCAAAATTACTGATGGTTGGGGATGGGCCTGAAAGACCTGCAATTGAAGAGCTGGCAAGGGTTTTGGGGATTGACGAAGATGTTCGTTTTTTGGGCAAACAAGAACAAATGGAAGACATTTTAGCTGTTAGCGATATGTTTTTGCTGACTTCAGATTATGAGAGCTTTGGATTAGCTGCATTAGAAGCGATGGCTGCAAGAGATGTGGTTATCAGCACCAATGCCGGGGGATTAGGTGAAATAAATATTCACAATGAAACAGGTTATATGGCCGATGTGGGTGATGTTGAAACGATGAGCGGTTTCGCCATTGCCTTACTAAAAGATGAGGAAAAATTAGCAACCATGAAAGAAGCAGCCTACCAACAAGCCTGCCGTTTCGATATTAAACACATCATTCCTATTTACGAAAAACTGTATAGCCGCTTTTGTAGAATGGAAACTGGAATTTGATAATTATCCGGTTATTTCTTCAATACTTTTTACAATAAGGTTACAAACTTCTATTGTTTCTTCTTCCGTAATGATTAAGGGTAATGCAATACGCATTCGATCAGGTGCAAATAAAAACCAATCGGTTATAAGGCCATTGGTAATGCATTGATGTACGATAGCCTGGTTTATTTCATTTGAACTAAATTGTAAGGACATCCAGAGCCCAAAACTTTTTTTAGAAATAATGGCAGGATGAATTAGGTGTTGAATTAGTATTTGCTCTTTTCTTTTTACCTGTTGAATAATATCCCCCTCCAATAATACGCCCAATGCTGCTTTTCCTGCAGCACAAGAAATCGGATGGCCACCAAAGGTTGTTATATGACCCAGTACTGGATCATATGTAAGGGCACTCATTAGTTTTTTACTTGCAATAAAAGCACCTAATGGCATACCACCCCCAAGCGCTTTTCCTAATAATAAGATATCGGGAATAATCTCAAACTGCTCAAAAGCCCAAAGTGTGCCGGTTCTCCCAAATCCAGCTTGAATTTCATCCAGAATCAGTAAAACACAATGTGCATCACACTTTTTACGAATGGCAGTTATCCATTCCTTTGAAGGAGTAGTGATACCGCTTTCAGCCTGAATGGTTTCAAGAATTACACAAGCAGCATGAGAATCAATACAATCAATTGCCTCGAAACTATTATAATCAAAATGAAAGATATCAGGCAACAAAGGACGAAATGCATTTCGCCAATATTCATCTCCCATAACACTTAATGCACCCTGTGTACTTCCATGGTACGATTGATTAAAGGCAATTATTTTAGAACGACCCGTAACTCTTTTGGCTAGTTTCATAGCCCCTTCTGTTGCTTCTGTACCACTATTGGTAAAATAAACACAATTTAGCGAATCAGGTAAATGGTCAACCAAAAGTTTTGCATAAGCAGTTTGAGGGGCTTCAACAAACTCCCCATAAACAATAAGGTGCATATATTCGGCTGCTTGATCCTGCACAGCTTTTACAACAAGGGGGTTACTATGCCCAATATTACACACACTAAATCCCGAAATCATATCAATGTATTGCTTTCCTGTGATATCCCATAAGTGAACACCTGAAGCCTTCACCATCTCAATACCGATTGGGCTTGGAGAAGTTTGGGCTACATGGTTCAGAAATAACTGTCTATTTGAAATTATACCCATCTTTTTTCGGTTTCCTCAATTTTATGTTGGAGTTTTAACAAACAAAATTCGCATATTTATGGCAACAATTCTATCTGTTCTTGGAAAGCACCCACAATTTGGCAATAAATGTTTTGTGGCGCCAAATGCAACCATTGTTGGTGAAGTAAGCATGGGCGATGATTGTAGTATCTGGTTTAATGCCGTTTTAAGAGGTGATGTTCATTTCATCAAAATAGGTAATAAAGTAAATGTACAAGATGGAGCAGTGATCCATTGTACATATCAAAAAAACCCAACCACAATTGGAAATCATGTTTCGATTGGCCACAATGCCCTTGTGCATGGATGTACCATTCACGACAATGTTTTAGTTGGGATGGGTGCAATTGTTATGGACAGATGTATTGTACACAGCAATTCAATTATCGCAGCCGGCGCAGTTTTAACCGAGGGTACTGTAGTAGAAGCCGGAAGCATTTACGGCGGAGTTCCTGCCAGAAAAATAAAAGATATTTCCCCTGAATTAATTCATGATGAAATAGATAGGATCGCTAATCATTACCTAACATATGCTTCCTGGTTTAGTGAACATAATGCGATCTAAAAAATTGGATAACTCTACGGTATGTATAGGTTCATTTAATTCTTAATAGCCTTTATCATCCATCGTATCTAAAATGGTTAAATAGCTTGCATACCTATCTATAGACACAATTCCATCATTAACCCCATCTTTTACTGCACAACCGGGTTCATTAATATGCATGCAATTATTGAATTGACATCCATTAATTAAAACCCTCATCTCAGGAAAAAAATGAGATAGTTCCTTTTTACTGATATCAACTATTCCAAGCTCACGTAAGCCCGGGGTATCAATAATTTGTCCTCCTTCGGCAAGGTCAAACATTTCCGCAAAAGTAGTGGTATGTAATCCTTTCCCACTCCAGCCACTAACTTCCTGTGTTCGAAGATTAAATTTCGGAAATACTGCATTGATAAATGTTGATTTTCCAACACCGCTGTGTCCACTTAATAAAGTGGTTTTATTATGTAGTAATTTTTTTACTTCATCAACCCCCTCATTATTTTGTACACTTACCAAAACAACTTTATACCCAATTGCCTGATAGATGTTTTTCAGGAAATCAAATCTTTCTAT
The DNA here is from genome assembly GCA_043745885.1 of Bacteroidota bacterium. Lineage (GTDB taxonomy): Bacteria > Bacteroidota > Bacteroidia > Chitinophagales > Chitinophagaceae > Sediminibacterium. The sequence continues at coordinate 4,386 of JAYTSC010000573.1, forward strand.
TTCCTTTTTTTTATAGAGGTCAGCTTTGTTAAATACAATGATAGCCGGTATGTGATAAGATTCGCATGAAATTAGAAATCGATCCATAAAACCCTGAGAAGTTTTAGGTTCTTTTAGGGTAGCAAATAATATACTTTGGTCCAAATTTGAAGCGATAATATGATGTTGGTATTTATTATGGGGAGATATTCTGGCTACATAATTACGCCGGTCATAAATATGGTCAATGATTGCCGATTCTTCTGCAATCGCTTCAATTTCCATTTCAACTTCGTCGCCTACAGCAATGGGGTTGGTAGATGTGATCGATTCAATCTTAAAAATACCTTTGATCCGGGCATTATATAGCTTGCCGTCTTCGGCTTTGGCCACATACCAAGATCCTGTTGATTTATAAATCCGAGCCTTCATCTCACACGAAGATAATGAGATGAACTTCTTTTAAACATAAAAGAAGAAAAACAGGCACTTCCTTCAGCTGAAAATTAACCTCTCCTTCACTACAAAGCATGTGATATCAATAGTTAGGCAGCAGAAAATCAATATCTTCGCTCTCTATGGCAAAATATGCGCATGATGAGGTGATGCCATACCAAAATAGTGGTTTGGATAAAAAAACACAGGTGGCAAACATGTTTAATAGTATTGCTTACCGATACGATTTCATGAACCGGGTTTTAAGTGCAGGCATCGATATTCATTGGCGAAAAAAAGCAATTAATGAGCTAAAAAAAATAGCGCCTAAAAAAATATTAGATGTAGCCACTGGAACAGGTGATGTAGCCATTTTAACTCATCGAATACTTGCACCTGAAAAAATTACCGGCATTGATATTTCAGAGGGAATGCTTGAACTAGGCAGAAAAAAAATTCAAAATCTTGACCTGACTAGTCAAATTGTATTACAAAAAGGCGATAGTGAAGAGATCCCCTTTGAAAATAATAGCTTTGATGCAATTACTGTTGCCTTTGGTGTACGTAATTTCCAAAACTTAGAAAAAGGCTTGAAGGAAATGTACCGGGTTTTACAACCAGGGGGTAAACTGGTGGTACTCGAATTTTCAAAGGCAGACACGGGGATACTTTCTGCTTTTTTTAGTTTTTATATGAATGTTATTACCCCGGCTATTGGAAAAATATTGGCAAAAAATAAAGATGCTTATCAATACCTGAATGACAGTGTTCAGGCATTTCCAGAAGGACTAACCTTTTTAAACATTATGCATGAAGCAGGATTTACCCAAACCTATTTGAAAAAACTTAGTTTCGGAATATGCACTATATACTGCGGAAGCAAATAGTC
>JAYTSC010000574.1:0-2411 GCA_043745885.1 Bacteroidota bacterium
CCAATAAACTAACTTCTCTGCTAACGACAGCAGTTTTGTAATCTGCTAAAATAGTATTTCGAAAGCCCTCAAACGAAAGCATATCGTCTTTTTGTTCTACTGAGGGGGTTAGTTCCATTTCACAAAAATAGCATTACCAATCGAATAGCTTATGGGAAATTAATCGATCCCCGAAAATAAACCACTGCCTATTTTTATACCGGTAGTGAAATAATTGTTTAAAATAGTAAAATGGCATGAATTTAGCAGTATGGTCATGGTTATACGTTGTCAAATTTGTAATTTTAGCATTCAAAATCACTTGGAATCATGAAAAAAACCGTTTTTTTATTTGCTTTACTTATTAATATGGCAGTGTATGCCCAAACACCTACTGATATTAGTTTCAAAACCACTACGCATAGTTTCGGAAAAATCAAACAAAATGTTCCGGCCACCTATGAATTTACTTTTACCAACACAGCATCCAAACCGGCCGTTATTGAGTTTGCTAATGCCGAATGTGGCTGTACTACCCCTGTGTACAGTAAAGATCCTATATTGAAAGGGAAATCCAGCACCATAAAAGTTACCTATAATGCAGTAGCAGCGGGTACATTTAAGAAAAATGTAAATATTAAATTTGCCAATAGTAGTTTACCCGTTGTGCTTACTATTGATGGAGAAGTCGTTCCCGTTAAATCAAAATAAAACGACTATTTGTAATAGAAAGTCTCAAAAAAAATCGCTGCTAGTGTCTTAGTTTCAGAATTCAAACCGGCTTTACTTGCGCCTTGGCGCCTTGGCGTGAATATTTTGCTCGCAAAACCGCGAAGGTGCAATAATTTTTAATTCAAACAAGTAAAACATCAAAATGAGAAAGTATCCAATTTTTTGGATTGCCTTTTTTGTTTTGACAAAGTACCTCACTGGGTTATCTTTGCCGAATGTTACATATCAGTCAACGTGGGTTATCTATGCCCGCCTCCCCCATACGCAAACTGGTTCCTTACGCCGAAGCTGCCAAAAAAAGAGGAACCAAAGTATATCATTTGAATATTGGCCAGCCCGATATTGAAACACCCAAAATGGTGTTGGATGCTGTACGGCATAGCGATTTTAAAGTGTTGGAATACAGCCACAGTGCAGGTAATGAAAGTTATCGGAGAAAATTAGTAGGCTATTATGAAAGCGTGGGCATTCATGTTAATCATCATGAGATTATCATTACCACCGGAGGAAGTGAAGCAATACTTTTTGGTTTTATGGCTTGTCTTGATGCGGGTGATGAAGTAATTATTCCCGAACCTTTTTATGCAAATTATAATGGTTTTGCAGTAGCCGCTGGTGTACAGGTTGTACCGGTTACTTCACATATTGAAAATGGATTTGCTTTACCTCCCGTTGAAGAAATTGAGAAAAAGATTACTCCTCGTACTAAAGCCATTGTTATCTGTAATCCGAATAATCCAACAGGTTATGTATACAGTTATGATGAGATGCAACAATTGAAATCCATTATTCTGAAATACAATTTGTACCTTTTTTCAGATGAAGCGTACCGGGAGTTTTGTTATGAAGGCAAACAAATTAGTGCCATGCATTTAAAGGGAGTTGATGAACATGTAGTTATAATGGACACCATCAGCAAAAGGTATAGTGCTTGTGGTGGAAGAATTGGGGCTTTCATTACAAAAAATAAAAACCTATTGGAAGCGGTAATGAAATTTGCTCAAGCAAGACTCAGTCCACCCAGCTTTGGGCAGATTGCCGGTGAAGCAGCCATTGATCTTCCTGCAAATTATTTTGATACCACCAAAGCGGAATATAAATCAAGAAGAGACTTGATTATAAAAAGACTAAATGCCATGGAAGGTGTTTTCTGCCCTAACCCCGGCGGTGCTTTTTATGCCATTGCTCAATTACCGATAGATGATTCAGATAAATTTTGTCAATGGCTATTGGAATGCTTCTCTTTTCAAGACCAAACTGTTATGCTTGCCCCTGCTACCGGCTTTTATGGAACCCTCGGTTTGGGCAAGAAAGAAGTACGTTTAGCATACGTATTAAATTTAAATGATATAAATAAAGCTATGGACTGCCTTGAAGAGGCCTTAAAAGTGTATAAAAATTAAATTACCAATTGTAAATCAATTACTTACAATTTTATTTTTTACTTTTTCCAACACATAAATAACACATTATATATTTTTCAATATTAAATTTATGTTACTAATTTGTCCTTTTTATGCCAAATAATTGTGAAATAATAATTTTATTTAACTTTTTAGCCAATTATATTGTTTTTCACCTTATATTTGTGTTTCCAAACGAAGAAGGATTAGACAATCAGTTATCCCTCTTTCAGATTAAAAAATATTTACCTTTTTCTTATATGGCAAGCAATCGAAGACGTCCCCTGTTTCTACAGG
>JAYTSC010000575.1:0-2442 GCA_043745885.1 Bacteroidota bacterium
GGCAAATCTGGGTTTGTCATAAGACATACCTATATCAAATCTTACATCCTTCCCTATATGAATAACAGAGCCGGCATTCAAAATATTAATTGAAATTCCTAACCCGGTAGATTGGAGAGTTTGCAAGACCCCATCTACATAAAATTTTGTACTAGTTGCACTTGCCACGCCTGCATAATGGTGCCATGAGTCGGCAACGATATTACATGTAGCAGTGCGCCAGGTTCCCGCATCATTCACATAAAAGGTCATGGTGCCATCACTGTTGGGGTGCATCAACCAAACAGTATTTGAATCTGAATTACTGGTTCCCTGGCCCATTACGCTACCAAAAGGCATGTTGGCTGAAGGTGTATACATCCAGTACTCAACCGTAATCTCTTTATTGAAAGTCGTAAAGGGACTATTGACAGACACATAATCAGTAGTACCGGCTATATGTTGTATACCATCAAATTGTAAAGCAGAGGCTGTTGTTTGTGCTTTAACACCAAAGGAACACATAAAAAATGTCGCAATCATAAATAGCGGCATTACTAAGTATTTCCGAATGGTTGAAAGGGTTGCAAAGGTGGTTACATTAAATGCAACGGCTCTGCGGTTGTGTACAATTGTTCTCATGATTAACAGATTAAGGTTTTTTAACTAAATCAGGCATAGCCCAATATTTTATGGTTGCTTCCGGTTTTTCAACCGCGAATTTTTTTGTTGCTTAGAAATATTAATTAATTACACCCCGGCACATAGCCGAACGCCTATGCAAAGATTGGATTTTAAAGGGTTTATGCTTTTGAGGGGTAAAAACATAAACCATGAACAAGTTATATTTTAAAGCATAGGCTTACCAATAAATGCCTTAAAATGTGATGAAATGAGTATTTGATGTGACGAAATGATTAAAACGGGGCCCTGGGGATAAATAAAATGGCCCGTTTTTGGCAAAACCATTTTCATATTTGATAGAGGTGATCTTTTTCCAAAGTCAGCATCACCCATCATTTCAAACTAAAAAGGTTGTTCAAACAAAAAAACAACAGCACAAGGGTGAATTGATTATTTTTCCAATTGAACATGCGTTCATTTTTATCCATATTACTCTTTCTACTCGTTAGTATGTGCTTTGCACAATTAAGGCAGCCCACACTACTGGGTACTGCTGAATGGAAAATAACTACCCAAAATGCCATTCCTGAATATTTACCCGTTATTACCCATCAATGGAAAATGAAGAAAACCATTTCTCAGGATACACTACCCAGACTGGTTTCCAGAAAAATTGACCCGGGTACAGAAATTCTATCGAACAAAGCATTCCGTCCAAAAACAGGATCCATACTCATTACAGGAGTAAAATTAGTTCCCTTTAAAACAGAAAATGCACCCCCACTTTTAAAAAGGGATAACCAGGAATTCAACATCAACTATACCGACAGGCTGCATGGTTATATTGCCAACTTCTCCTACGGAATGGCCGAAGACAAGGAACACAATATCTGGATTGCCACTGAAATGGGATTGGTTAAATATGATGGCTATCATTATCAATTGTTTAACCATAACAGCGGGTTTAAAGTAAACCCCATCGTAAATGTAACCTACGACAAGCAAGATCGTTTATGGGTGGCTACTGACAAAGGATTGTATTATATACAACACGATTCCCTTTTTACATTGGATAGCAAAGAAATTGATTTAAAAAACATACGCTGCCGCAATGTTAAAACAGATAGGCTTGGACGCACATGGGCCTGTACCTAGGAAAACGGTGCTATCTGTATTGAAAATAAAGGCTTGGCCATTTATGATACTTCCTGTGGATTGCCCAACAACGAAGTATTTACTATTCTGCTTGATAAAGAGGGCAAACTCTACCTGGTTTCTTCAGAAAGTGGCGTAACCATAATAGAGAAAAGCAGGGTTCTGAGAATGTTTCACCATTCAAAACAAATGCAAAAACCCATTTTATTATCCATTGAAGAAGATGATAATGGTATTTGGATGGGGAGTTTTATTGCCGGTCTGATTAACCTGAATAAAAAAGATACCGTTCAATATTCCATGTTTGGCAAGTATACAGAAAGGATCTATGATATCAAGAAAAATTCGGGTGGATTGTGGTTATCCATTTATGGGTCAGGATTGTATTATTTCAGCCAATCTTCCCAGTTCCTGATTGGAGAGTTTAATGGATTGCAAAGCTTGTCGCCTTATTTTTTGATGGAAGACAGTTTTCACAATATTTGGATAGCAGATTACAGCAATGGCTTTTCCAGATTAAATGAAAACAGTTTTTTTTACAACCCTATGAAAACAAATTAATCAAATCTGTTGGAAAAATGGCAGCAGACTGGGCAGCCGAGCAACTTCCCCAACACCAGTTTATTCGGGTTCATCGCTTTTATCTTGTTAACATACGAAAGATAAAAAGAAGCACTTCAAAAA
>JAYTSC010000576.1:0-3894 GCA_043745885.1 Bacteroidota bacterium
CAACAATTCGGGTTTCTTTATAAAATTAAGAGTCCCCAGGTATTTGATTCTAATAATATTAATCGTTCTGTAACCTTGATGAATGCTTATTTAAATTCACAGGGATATTATTATGCAGTTTTTACAAGCACCTCTCAAATTGATACCATAAAAGATCAATTACAGGCTAAAATAAGCATGAATATTCAAATTGGAAAGAATATCAAAATTGACTCAGTTTCCTATAATATGGAGGATTCGAATTTGCAAAAATTGACTTTGGATCACATAAGTACTGCTTTGTTGAAAAAAGGAGAACCTTACACCAAACAAATTATTAACTCAGAATTTGATCGGTTGGTGGGTGTTTATCGTGAAAATGGGTATTTTAAATTTACCCGAGAAGATATCTACGCTTTGGTTGATACTACCAAAACTGCTCTTTTGCAATTGAGCCTGGATCCATTTAAGCAAGCTGAGCTAATTGCCGAGGCTGCCAGGTTAAGGAAAATAAATCCTACCTGGGATATTAATGTATTAAAGAAATTCAGTACTGACACTTTAAAATTAGCTCAGTTTCACATCGGGAAAATATATTATTATCCAGAAACAAAGCTTTCAGATGTAACGGATTATTTGCCTTATCAGTCTGGTTTTACTGAAGACACTTTTGAGCATTTTAACATGAGATATAAAAAGGGTTTATTTAATTTCAGACCCTTAAAAGAACATACTTTTTTACCCAAAGGAAGCTTATATAACGAAACCAATTATTTTAAGTCAATTAATGCTTTGGGTAGAATTGGCGCATGGCAACAAGTTGATGCAAAACCGATAATACGAGGGAGAGATAGTTTGGATATTTATTTCTTTCTGATTCCAGCAGTAAAATACGCTTACAATGTTGATTTAGAAGCCAGCTTGAATACAGCTGATATAGGCTTGGGAAACTTATGGGGTATTTCAACCAATTTTGGCTTCTTTAATAAAAATATTTGGAGAAGTGCCGTTCAATCAGTCACTACTTTCCGAACAGGAGTTGAACTGAATTTGTTTAAAGGATCTTCTGATAATACTTTGCAAACTTTTTTAGTGAATGTAGGTCATACATATATTTTTCCTAGAATGATTCAGCCATTTAAAGGATGGAAAAAATTAGAAAAATTAGAAGATAAAAAATCATTATTTTCAATCAATGCATCCTATGTTGACCGAAAAGATTTTTATTTGCAACGATCCTTGATTACTAATTGGGGCTATGAATGGACAAAAAATAAAAAGGTTTGGTTTTACAAGCCTATCAATGTTGAGATATATCTTATTGATACTTTAGAAGGACTAAGAAAATTATTTATTACCAATCCATTTCTTAAATCCTCTTTCAATTCCGGAAAAGTGATTAGCCAAACACTTGCGATAACAAAAAATTATATAGATAAAAATAATCCTAATAAAAGTCATTTCTTACGTTTGGGTTTTGAAGAAGCTGGTGCCATTATTGGGTTAATTGGAAATGTAAAAGATAACTTTTATCGTTTTTTTAAAGTTGAAGCTGAGTATCGCCAAAAAATTATCAGGAAGAAATCTGAATTGGCCTACCGAGCATTAGCAGGTCTGGGATATAACTATGGAAAAGATCCTATTCAGGATATTACCCTGCCCATTTTTAAACAGTTTTCATCCGGTGGCCCAAATAGTATGCGGGCATGGGGTTTACGACAATTGGGTTTAGGTAGTTCAACCTTAAGTGATTCAGATACAACAAGCAATTCTTACCGTGATAGATTTGGTGATATGCGTTTTGAGGCAAATGTTGAATACCGATTCCCTTTAACAACTTTAGCAGGAGTTAAAATAGCCAGTGCCTTGTATGCTGATATTGGAAATATTTGGAACATAAAAAACAATCCAATTGATCCGGCAGGAACTTTTGGTTTTAGTAAATTCGGAAAAGATCTTGCCATTGCATTTGGAACCGGTGTTAGGGTAGACTTTTCTTTCTTTTTAATTAGGTTGGATTTAGCTTATCGAGTAAAAGACCCGGCTAGGCAATACAATAATGGCTGGATGCAAAGCTTTTCATGGAATGAAAACAGACCGAACGGTTTAAAAGTTTCTAACTATGCGCTTCAATTAGGTATCGGTCTACCCTTCTAATGTAAACAATTTTTGTATTTCCTCTTCAAATGTAGAAACTGACATTGCCTCCGATACATTGAATAATCCAATTCTGGTTCTTCTTAAACTGCTCATATACCCACCTACTCCTAGTGTAGCACCAAAATCATTTGCCAAACTTCTGATATAGGTTCCTGTTGAACAGATTACCCTAAAATGAACAATTGGCAATTCAATTTTTTCTATCGTAAATGAATGAATCGTAACAGGTCTGGGTTCTAATTTTACATCAATTCCTTTACGTGCTGCTAAATAAACGGGTTGTCCATCTTGCTTAATTGCTGAGTGTATAGGTGGCGTTTGCAAAATCAGACCAGTAAAAGCATGTGTTGCAATTTGTAGTTGTTCGGAACTGATTTTAGAAGTGTCTTTAAAATTTACCGGTTCAGATTCCAGGTCATAAGTGGGGGTTGAAGAACCGAGTGTAAAAGTGCCAGTATACTCCTTTTCCATACCCATATACTCGTTAATCTTTTTGGTAAATTTTCCCGTACAAATAATTAATAATCCGGTAGCCAATGGATCCAAAGTTCCCGCATGACCTACTTTTGTTACCCCGGTTAAATAACGAATCTTTTTTACTACATCAAATGAAGTCCAATGGTAAGGCTTATCTATCAATAAAACCTTACCCTCAAGATAAGGCTGCATAGATGAATGAATCGCTTTCTGTTTCATGAAGAAATAATCAATTGAATTAACAGGCTTATTGACTGGTTAACCTGTGAAAATGTTTACTTAGGATATTAATACAATCGCTGCTCAATTAATAAGCCCTTGCAAATAAAACCCTTTGAGTAGAGGGATTCCCGGTAAGAATACACTTGCCATTTTCCAAAGGATTGTTAAGAGGAATACAACGAATAGTGGCTTTTGTTAATTCTTTTATTTTATCCTCTGTTTCAGCAGTTCCATCCCAATGAGCAGATATAAAACCACCCTTTGTATCAAGTAACTGAATAAACTCATCCCAATTATCAGTTTCAAACATTCGATCCTCTCTAAACTGCTTTGCTTTGTTATACATATTGAGTTGAATGTCGTCTAATAAAGTTTTTATGTACTTTTCAACACCGTCCATACTTACATTTTTTTTCTCTTTTGTATCTCTTCTGGCTATTTCTACCATATTATTAAGAAGGTCTCTTGCACCAATTGCCATTCTTACAGGAACTCCTTTTAATTCATATTCTGCAAACTTCCAGCCCGGGCGGGCATTGTCAGAGTCATCATATTTTACCGATATACCCATCTCCTTTAAGTTTTTTACAATCCCTGCAACTTTCTCATCAATTTGGGCTTTTTGTTCATCGCCTTTGTAGATAGGTACGATAACTACTTGTATGGGGGCAATTTTGGGAGGAAAGATTAATCCATCATCATCGCTATGCGCCATGACTAGGGCACCAATTAAACGGGTACTAACGCCCCAACTGGTAGCCCAAACATAATCGAGTTTATTTTCTCTATCACTAAATTTCACATCAAAAGCCTTGGCAAAATTTTGTCCTAAAAAATGTGAAGTACCCGCCTGTAATGCTTTGCCATCTTGCATCAATGCTTCAATGCAATAGGTATCTTCAGCGCCTGCAAAACGTTCATTGGGACTTTTCACTCCTTTGATAACAGGTAGTGCCATCCAATTCTCAACAAAATCAGTATATACATCTAACATCAATTTGGTTTCCGTGATGGCTTCTGCTGCGGTTGCGTGTGCAGTATGACCTTCTTGCCATA
>JAYTSC010000577.1:0-2022 GCA_043745885.1 Bacteroidota bacterium
TAATGGCGGATGAGAACTGAGGGCTACATATACGGTTAGCAGTATCATTAATATGCCCAATATTTTTGCAAAATTATCCATTAGTTTACCTGCTTCTTTCATCCAAAAAATAAACAAAGCAATTACGCAACTAATCATGGATCCATAAATGGTATCCATACCCGTTAATACATTTAGTCCCAAGCCGCAACCGCCTATATTTCCGATATTAAAAGCGAGACCACCTATTACAATTAAAGCTGCCAAAAAATAACCTAGTCCGGGTAAAAGTTCATTTGCAATATCCTGTCCTTTTTTTTCAGTAACAGCCAATATTCGCCAAATATTCAGCTGTGCCCCAATATCTAATAAAACAGATATAACAATCACAAACCCAAAACTGGCTAGTAATTGGTTTGTAAATACAGTGGTCTGTGTTAGAAATCCGGGACCAATTGCCGAAGTTGCCATCAAAAAAGCGGCTCCGGTTATTGCGGAGGATTGAACAATTTTCTTCAATTTAATTTGGGTTTTATTTGGTACGATTGCTTCTGTAATCCTTCGAAAATATTTTTGGCGAATGTAACAGCCAGCTCGCCATCACCATGTATACAAATTGTTTCTGCTTGCATCATTATCTGTTTGCCGGTAATAGTAGTAACCGTTTGTGTATCAATCATATGAAAAACCTGTTGCAATGAATCACTTACTGATTCAATCATAGCATTTGATTCTGAACGGGGTGTAAGGCTTCCGTCATCCCAATAAGTTCTATCGGCAAATACTTCAGCCGCCGTGATAAGTCCTCTTACTTTGGCTTCAATTATTGAATAAGATCCACTTAAACCAAACAACACCAATTGGGGATCAGTCGCAAATACCGCTTCTGCAATAGTGGCAGCTAATGCAGGGTTTTTTGCCGACATATTATACAATGCACCATGTGGTTTTACATGTTGAACTTTAATTCCCATACTATTTGCAAACACCTTTAACTTATTTATTTGTTCGGCAACCAAATCATAAACCTCTGATAATGGCAAATTCATTTCTGTTCTGCCAAAATTATTTTTATCCAAAAACCCCGGATGTGCACCAATCGCAACTTTATTAGCATTGGCAATCGCAATGGTTCGTTTCATAATGCTATCATCTCCTGCATGATAGCCACAAGCAATATTTGCACTGCTTATATAGGGCATCAGCAATGCATCATTCGTTAATCCTTCTCCTAAATCGCAGTTAATATCTATTGTTTTCATAGTGCGTAACAATCTTCTATAATTAATTAACGGGTTGTACTATTAAAGAATCTTTTTGGTTTCAACTTACTGTTCGCTTTATAACCTATGGATCTATGTGTTTATTTTTTTAACACACAGATCCATAGCAAAAACATAGGAAACATAGAATCTCAACTGTTGATTACACTGAATCTACCCTTATTTAATAGCATAATTTGTTATTAATTACATGGGTTAAATGGCTAACAGAGGCAATGTTGGAAGATACAGATTGCTTTTAGTCAGACAAATATTCATCCAAACGAAAGGTACAGGCATTTTTAATTTGTAACAAATTCATTTCCTGTTCTAACAATAGATTTTCTGCCTGGTCAATAGTTACTTTTTCGAATGAAAGCATTTCTCCTGTATGTACTTGTGCCAAAGAAGAAATATCTGCACTGATGATATGGCCAATTCTTGGATATCCTCCGGTAGTTTGGTGATCAGCCATTAAAACTATTAACTGACCATCGGGTAATAATTGTAGAGTTCCCAAAGTAACAGCAGAAGATATCATTTCTTGTATGTTATTCATTAATAATTTTTCACCGGCCAATCGATAGCCCATTCGGTCATTCTCCCGATTAATAGAAAAAATTCCACTCTCTATTAAACGCATTGAATCCCTTTGCAATTGATAGTATTCGGCTCCGGGTAAAAACCGAAATCTGTTATCGTTTTTTGCGGCAGTGATTTTAGCTTTCCAGGGTAGTATTTCAAAAGAATGGTTGGTGTTTTGAAATGAAAACAATGGTTC
>JAYTSC010000578.1:0-5854 GCA_043745885.1 Bacteroidota bacterium
TCCAACATAGCAGAAGGAAGTAGCAGAACCAGCGAAAAAGATTATAATCGATTTCTGGAGATGGCATTAGGTTCGGCTTTTGAACTTGAAACACAAATAGTAATATCGGAAGCCTTGAATTTTGGTAAAAAAGAGATCCGGGATAACATTTTGCAAATCCTGCAAGAAGAACAAAAAATGCTCATTTCATTTATGAGTAAGCTTGAGAAATAGCTTTTAAAGGCTCATAGCTCTCAGCTCGTAGCCCAAAGCTGATTTTTTATTTGGATTTTTAACCAACGACAACTACCTTTGCCGTCCGCAAAAATTAAAAGTTATGGACGCAGCAGTTCAGTTTGTACACGATCAATTGACAACAAAGAAAACCCATCCTAAGTTTAAGGCCGGTGATAATATTACCGTTAACTATAAGATTGTAGAGGGTGGTAAAGAGCGTATCCAGAGTTTCCGTGGAGATGTCATCAAATTACAGGGTAATGGAGCTACTTCTTCCTTTACCGTACGTAAAATATCAGATGGTATAGGGGTTGAACGTTTGTTCCCGATTCTTTCTCCTAACGTAGATTCTATCGTTTTAAACAAGGCCGGTAAAGTTCGAAGGGCTAAATTGTACTATTTGCGCGAGCGCAGTGGTAAAAGTGCACGTATTAAAGAAAAACGCTTCTAAACAAAGCTTTTTAACAGTATATATTGGCGGAATCTTAGATGATACTAAGCTTCCGCTTTTTTTATGTTTGTGTTTGCGGTAAATGAATATTAATTAATTGCAGAACATTTGTTTTGCCTTAACTTTGAAATTCTTAAAACAAAATATATGGGCAACTTAGGATTTCAAGAAATATTACTGATTGCAGTAGTCGTACTCGTATTGTTTGGCGGAAGAAAAATTCCGGAATTTATGAGGGGTTTGGGTAAAGGTATCCGTGAGTTCAATGACGCTAAGAACAACGTTAAAAAAGAATTGGAAGAGGGTATGAAAGAAAAAGACCAGACCACTACTACTACTCCTTAATTGTAATTAACTTCTTCAAAAGCGTTTTAGCCTTTGTTTAGCTATACCTCAATCAAAGACTATCATAAAGCATTACAGAACGGTCAAACCACTTGTGTGGAGGTCGTTCGTCATTATTTAGCGGCCATCCAAGCCAATGCTCATCTCAATGCTTTTCTGGAAGTATATGAAGCAGAAGCGCTGGAACAAGCAGCCGCATTGGATTTACAGCGAATTAACCATTCCGAAATTCCAAAAATGCATGGTGTGGTAGTGGGTTTAAAAGATGTGATCAGCTATCAATCACACCATCTTTCAGCCGGATCAAAAGTTTTAGAAAATTTTATAGCGATTTATAATGCAACGGCAGTTGATAAATTATTAGGAGCCGGGGCTATTATTATTGGCAGACAAAACTGCGATGAATTTGCGATGGGAAGCAGTAGTGAAAATTCTGCTTATGGTCATGTGAAGAATTCATTGGATGAAAGTAGGGTGCCCGGTGGTTCCTCAGGTGGATCGGCAGTAAGTATACAAGCAGGTTTGTGTATGGTAAGTTTGGGAAGTGATACAGGAGGATCTGTTAGACAACCTGCTGATTTTTGCGGAGTGGTTGGCATAAAACCAACTTATGGAAGAATTTCACGATATGGGCTGATTGCCTATGCTTCTTCTTTTGACCAGATTGGTATTTTTACAAATTCAATAGATGATGCGGCTATTGTTTTAGAAGTTATATCGGGCGGGGATGACTTTGATAGTACCGTATCGCAAAAAGAAGTTCCCTTATTTGAAAAAGCATTAACGAAGACGGAAAAAAAGTATCGAATTGCGTATTTCAAAGAAACCTTAGAACATCCCGGGCTTGACCCGTTAATCAGGGATCAAATAGAAGCTTTTATCAAAAAAATAACAGATGTAGGACATACAGTAGAACCAATTGATTTTAAGCTACTTGAATATGTTGTTCCTACATACTATGTTTTAACTACCGCAGAAGCCTCCAGTAATCTTGCCCGATACGATGGTGTGAAATATGGTTTTCGGGCAGACTCAAAAGATGCAGACCTAACTGAATTATACAAATCCTCCAGGAGTCTGGGTTTTGGAAAAGAAGTGCAGCGAAGAATATTATTGGGCACTTTTGTATTAAGTGCAGGATATTTTGAAGCATATTATACTAAAGCTCAGCAAGTTAGACAATTATTAAGTAATCAAACCAAAGAAATTTTTTCAAATTTTGATGCCATCATTTCACCCACTGTACCATCACCTGCCTTCAAAATTGGTGAAAAGAGTAACGATCCAATTGAAATGTTCTTAGCCGATATTTATACCGTATTTGCCAATCTGGTGGGTATTCCCGGTATTTCCATTCCTCTTTTTACACATCCAAACGGTATGCCATTTGGACTACAGGTTATGACTTCTCATTTTGAAGAAGTAACTTTGCTATGCCTTTCTAAACAGCTGGTAACTATTTCTGAGAAGTACTAACCAACTAACCCTAGGTATCAATATTATAAATGAAGCATCGAAATCTATTTTTCAGCTTCCATTTTCAGCCAAATAAAATTAGAGAATAGAAATATGCAGTGGTTTGGGATCAATATAAATAGTCATGTATCTATTACCAAAATAACCTTGGTGGTCTTTGCATTTGTGGCTGGTAGTCTGAGTTCATTATCATTTACAGACAAATATGGTAGCCGTTACTTTTTACCAGCCGATTCAACAGTATCGGATAAAAATGGATTTAAAAGTTTGTTCACAAACAATTCATTTGACGCATCAAAAACGTATGCTGCCCAGCTAAATCCCAGAGCTGTCTCTTTTGTTCAGGAATATATCAGAAAACAAGGAGAGGAGTTGGAGAAAATGAAGTCATGGGGTAAACCCTATTTCGATCTCTATGATAATATCTTAGCATTATATGGAGTACCAAAAGAAATGAAGTATTTGAGTGTGATAGAAAGCCATCTTAGTTCCCGACTCGTTTCCTGGGCTGGGGCAGTAGGTCCATGGCAGTTAATGGATTATGAAGCCAAAAGATATGGACTTAGAACGGGTAATGTGGATGATCGAATGGATTATTATAAGAGTACCCATGTTGCTGCTAAATTGATGAAAGAATTATATACTGAGTTTGGAGATTGGTTATTGGTAGTTGCTGCTTATAATGGAGGTTCGGGAAGAGTTCGGCAGGCCATTAGAAAATCGGGTAGTAAAGATTTTTGGGAATTACAGTATTTCTTACCGGAAGAAACGCGTAATCATGTTAAGAAATTTATCGGCACTCATTTTATTTTTGAAGGAAGTGGCGGTTGGACTACCCTCACAGCAGGTGAAACCCTAATTCAAAAAACTTTAGCAGCTATTCCCGAGGAAGTAAAACTAACAGATGAGGAATTTGCTAACACAAGTGTAATGGAAATTACAGGTCGGTATCATTCGGCAATCATTGTTAAAAATTTAGCTATTGAGATTGGTCAATTCAATAAATGGAATCCGGGATTTGATAAAAGCCTTGCTGACGGGAAGAAATACCCCATGCGTTTAGAGAAAGCTAAAATGGCCATTTTTGAAACGCAAAAAAATAATATCCTGATGCAATCTGTTAGAGCATTGTTGGAAGGAACCACTCCCTCAAAATAACCAATGGAACCAGATTTGGTTAGACCACTAGTTGCATTTCTAAAATGGCACAAAATTAATTTTCTTTTAATACCTTATTAATCGCTGTTGCTTTTAACAAACATTCTGCATACTCATTTTCCGGATCGCTATAAAAAGTAATTCCTCCACCCACAAGGTAACATAGGTATTGGTTTGTTTCATTGTAAAGGATACTTCTGATGACTACATTAAAATCAAAATCATTTTCGGGATTGATATAACCAATGGCACCGGAAAAAATACCTCTTTTCGTTTTCTCATACTGCTCAATCAATTCCATCACCTTCCGCTTTGGGGCACCTGTCATACTACCCATAGGAAAGCAGGCTTTGATTATTTCTGCAAATCCTATATTTTCTTTTAGTTCGCCTTTAATAGTAGATATCATTTGGTGTACTTGGGGAAAACTATACACACCAAAAAGTTCATCAACTGCTACGGTACCTTCTTTACAAATAATACTTAAATCGTTTCGAACAAGATCAACCACCATCACATTTTCGCTTTTTTCTTTTTCATTTTCGAGCAATTGTTTTTTAAGTGCCTGGTCTTTAGCTTGGTTAGTAAGGTCTCTTTTAGCAGTGCCTTTGATTGGTTGGGATACAATCCGGTTCCTTCTTTTTTGGATGAATCTTTCAGGGCTTGCACAGATTGCATATTTATCCTTCAGTTTATAATAACAAGAAAATGGGTTTGGCGAAACCTCCATAAGCTTATTATAAACATGCAAAGGATCGATGTTGACTTCCTCAGCATAAAACTCCTGGCAATAATTAATTTCATAACAATCGCCTCTTTTAATATGGTTTAATAATTTTCCTATTGTGCTAATATATTCTTCCTTGCTGATTCGAGATTTTGTTTCAATCGTCGATGGTCGATGGTCTATAGTCAATGGACTATTGATTAATTCCTGAAATATGAATTCCGGATTTTTTGTGAGTGTTGATATCGTTAACTGTTGATGAGAAAGTTGCAGTACCGTTTCAGGCTGGAAGAAAAATATTGTCGGAAATTTTATATTGTCCGGGTGTGAGGAATGCAAGGGTTCTATTTCATTTTTCAGATCATAGTTTACATGACCAAAAAGCCAATCTTTGGTTTGTTTACAAAAATCATTTAATTGCGACAGTCTATTCTCTTGCGGAGAAAAAATCTCCACAGCCTCTGCTGCTGCCAAACATTCAACACTTTCTAAGTTAGATGGGTACTGGTGGTTATCCAAAAAACAACAAATGCTAAACTGATTGATCCAATTTAGCATTTGTTGTTTGCATTCAATAACATTAAGAATAGGGAAGGAGATGGTATTTCTTTTCAACGTATAGTTTGGGGCAATTTAAAAATCATCATCTTCCTCATCATCAAATCCGCTGCTTTTGTCGTTAAACATATCAAACTCTTTAAAATCCTCATCAATTTTAAAGTCATCCTCTTCTTCGCCTTTCTTCTTTGGGCCGCTGATTGCTTTTTTTCCTTTACTCTTAGGAATATCGAATTCGTCAAAATCAGGATCCCATTCTTCACCTTCTTCAGGTTTTTCCCAGTCATCGGCTACTTCGGCAGATTCTTCATCTTCGTCGTCATCATCTTCATTTGTACTTTTTGATTTTTTGCCTGAAGATTTGACAGAAGATTTTTTTAATGGTTTTACATCTTCTTCATCTTTGTCTAAATCCTCCTCCTCCTCCTCTAATTGCTTTTTACTTTTTGAAGAGGGTTTTGCATCGGCATTATTTGCAGATGTATTTTTCGGGGTAGTGGATTTGATATCTTTATCAGATTTCGATGCCATAATTCTAATAAAATTATTTACGTAAAATTTCAACGCAATTTATTATTAACCAAATATTTTTTTTCAATATCAAATGGGACGCCAAATTTGTTTAAATATGAATGATCTGATCCCGACCCGGACCATTGGAAACAAATTTAATGGGTGCTCCAATAAAGTTATTAATAAAATTAATATAATTATTCATTGTTGAAGGTAAAGCCGATTTATCTTTTATTTGGGTTGTATCCATATCCCAACCGGGGAAACTTTGTAGTTTAGGGTTAATTTTCATCCTCGACATTTGAAAAGGCACTTCCTGTGTTTCCTTACCATCAATCTCATAAGCAGTACAAACATTTAATTCCTTAAAAGAATCCAGCACATCTGCTTTGGTCATAATAACCTGGGTA
>JAYTSC010000579.1:0-2240 GCA_043745885.1 Bacteroidota bacterium
AGTTATCTTAATTGAGGCAACCTCGCCTACTTGATAGTCGTATAAAGTAAATTAATGCTAGCTTTATTAAGTGATATTGTTAGTTTCTGTATCCTAAAAGAAAATTGCCCCGAGAGATACACCAAATATCGAACTTGATTTCAGGTTGTTGTAAAAATGACCGAAACAGCCAGCGTGACCTTTATCACTGGCTGTTTGACTATGCTATGAAGGTTTGTTACAGATATGTAAATAGAACAGAGGATGCAGAAGAGCTAACCAGTGAATCTTTTATCAAGTTGTATAAAAATATCCAACAATTTGACATGAATAGATCAGGTGAGACAGAAGCTTTGTTTAAGGGCTGGTTTAAAAGAATTGTGGTGAATACTTGTATCGATCATTTACGAAGAACGCATTTACATTTAGTTAGTCAGGAAATTAATGAAGAAGGTGAAATTTTTGCAGCCGTACAAGAAACAGGAATTGACAAATTAATGTATACCGAGATTATTGAAGCCATACGGAAACTTACCCCCGTGTATAGAACCGTTTTAAATCTTTTTGTGATTGAAGGTTATACGCACGAAGAAATTGCCAGCCAATTAAACATTAGCATAGGTGCCTCCAAATCAAATCTATCAAAAGCGAGACATAATCTCAGAAAAATAATAACCAAACAAACCGATTATAAAGTGAATGTATAATCTAAATGACGATATTGAATTAGACCGCCTGACTAAGGAAGCTGCCGAAAGGTTCGAAGTACCCGGTAATTCCAATTGGGAGAACATGCAATTGGAATTAGATAAAGTACTTCCTGTTGAGAAAAAGAGGAGGTTTCTTTTCTTTTGGTGGCTTCTTCCATTTCTGCTGATAGGGGGAACAGTCACCTATTGGATGATGACTAAAGATAATTTACCAAAAAAAGAAACTGAATTAATTCTAAAAAAATCGTCTATTACAAATGGTGAAATAAAAGAAAGTGAAACAACAACTCAACTCAAAAAGTTGCAGAAGATTGAAATAGATACTTCTAAAAAATTAGATTCCAAATTAATTGCTGCTGATCAGATCTATATTAAGCCTACAGCCAAAATAGTGAAGGAACCTCGATTGAATAAATATGTTTCTACATCCCTTATTTCAACAAATCAAACAGATTTAGCTACAACAAAAATCGAAAAAAAATCAAGTGCCGGAGAACTAAAAGGAGAAGTTTCCATTAACACTTATTCCAAAAATAAGGGCGAGAATCTTACAAATGAAAATCAAATTGTAGTAGCGGATTCCCCATTAAAAATAACGAAAGACGTTCCACCCATTGAGGAAGCCATCGCAAAAAATAACATCGAAAAACCCCTTTCCGAAACCAAAATCGAAAAAGAAGAAACGATAACAAATCCTATTCAGGAAAATAACTCAAGTAGTGAGCCTATAAAGAAAAGCATCAACCCAATTCTTCCCAAGCAAGGGAAAGGCTGGAGCTTTGGACTTTTAGCAGGCTTTGATAAAAGTACTGTGAAGTACACTTATGGAGTAGAGCCCGGCTATAATACTGGATTAATGGTTGGCTATCACCTTAACAACAAATGGTCTTTGCATACAGGAGCCATCTATACCCAGAAAAATTATAAAATGAATGGTGAAGATTTTAACCCACCTAAAGGGAATTGGGTATACAATTATAAAATTGAAAGTGTAACGGGCTATTGCCGTATGTGGGAGGTACCTATTTTATTCCGATACCAAATAAGCCAATCAAATAAAAACAGTTTTTATATTAGCTCGGGGCTTTCTTCCTATTTCATGACCTATGAAAACTATAATTCCTTCTATTATTATAATGGTCAGCCATACACAAAGAATAACGCATACAATTCTAGCGACACCCATATTCTTTCTATCGCACACTTTTCTGCCGGCTTTGAAAACCGTATCAGTAAAAAACTTTCCTTAGGGATTGAGCCGTATGCCAAAATTCCTATTGCCGGAGTAGGTTATGGAAATATCCAACTTAGTAGTTTTGGAGTTAATTTTTCTGTTCAATACAGGCAACCAGCTAAAAAATAAATTCGTACCATTAGATAGTACATAGATCAACGCGTTAATGCAGTTACCAATGCAATGATTTTTTAACGGGACTTCATTGTATTTTACTGTATTAAAGTAGGGGGCAAAGGTATTTAATCTTTGCCGCCCTCTCACACCACCGTATGTACTTGCGTGTACGGCGGTTTCTTTAAAGTGATTTACGATGT
>JAYTSC010000580.1:0-3604 GCA_043745885.1 Bacteroidota bacterium
TCCAGCCGGGTGCCGATGAAGTAAATAGCTTCCCCCATAATGGACTATTATAACAGATCAAAGATAGAGGCCCAAGCATGGTTTCACAGAATTGGCGATAGGCTATCCAAGGTTGCCCGGCTATATACTTCTCAAAAGAAAGCGTATCAAACAGTATACAATTGCCTTTATAAAAACTGAAGTTATAAGGTGTGGCATCCTTAAGTATTATATTGTATTCAATAGCAATCATTGATATTTTCAAATAACAAATTACTACTTCTTTCCACTGTGTAGGCGTCCATTCAGCCGGCAGAGTAAGTGTTACAATTTTCTCAGGAACCAATATCTTACAATACATTTGTTGTTCTTCGTATGACATAGTTTCCTCTCTATGCGAAATAAGGAGACCATCGTCTATCAATCGTTGGTATAACCCGGAATTTATAAAGTGGTTATAAGTATCAGCGTAGCTAAAATGTACATATCTATATAACTCGTTATTCCTTTCAACAACAAAACCATCCCTGTCATGATATGAAATGGGCTGTAGCATTTAGTTTTAGGCTTTAAAAATTATTTCAGATCTTTAAGAGGATTCGATTTTCTGCGAAATAAAGATTTTATAAAGCGTACACCTTTTTTGAAAAAGACTAAAGCCGTAAAAAGACCAGATAGGATGACTTGGAAAATCAGGCTACCGGAACCCGGATCAATATAGAGTAAAAGCATGCAATTGATCATTTTATAGGTTTTTTATATGACTCTTTTACCAATAAAAGTTCAATATTATAAAACCTTTTATTTTTATAATTTATTTTACAAGAATAACACATTTAGGAATATAAATAACAATATTAACTTAAATAATAATGTTTCAAGTAGAAGACCTGAAGTGATTTCTTGAAAACAGAGCCGCTTTTCCTGATTCCTGTTGCTTTAGTATCAGATTTATTGAGAGTAGTTACGATTTTCTCAGTTACTGCTTTTTTATTGGATTTATAGCCAAATTGTTTTCAACAAATTACTTTTTAATAAGTATCAACCCTTCTTCCGGATCTTTCAAAAGAATAGATCGTTCATCAATCAAATTCCGAAGTGTTGAATCATTTATTGAATCAAGAGAACTATTTTTAAGGTAACACTTTTCCGTTGCCTTATTTGGTTGATACCAACGTATGATTTTACATTGGCAACTTGCATTTTCGGGCGTGTTGATGAGTTCTTCTATTTGCCCCTCTTTTCCAAGTTTGCTATACACTTCTCTGATACCAATCATTCTGTTATTGGATCCGGCATCAAAATTCCAGGACGCAGATATAGCGTGAAAATAACCATTTTTTTTCGAAGCTTAATAAACTATGCCGGGGATATTTCACTTTTCTGTTGTTGTTCTTGATCCTTGAATGAATAGAGATCACCTGAGGAGACTCAAATTGAATATAGCCAATATGGTTAAAGCTGGCACCATACCGGTAATAAGTAAAGTATCCATTTTATACTTTACTTCTATTAGGTTTGCTACAACCTTATGATAAGGGTTCGGATCTGAAAGCCTTGCCTGGGGAGAACTGGTATAACAAAGCCAGATTCCTTCGAGACTATCAATTTCAGACTGACTTACTTGATAAGGAAGGATATTAAAATCTTCGCGAATCGTTTTCCATTTTAATTCAGATGATTGATACTGATTCCATGCGTAAATAATACCAATTATTAGAAGGATTACCAAAGGGATAAATAGGGTACGGTAAAAAAATAGTTTTTTGCTAAACATAGTGGTTGATAGCTTTTGTAGTTGAGACAATTGTAATTTTAAATTACTAGTGTCCGCGATATATTTTAAGAAAGGGGTGAATAAATCCACCCCTTTGTATTAATCTTGTTTTACTACAAACCTGATTAAATTGAACACAAGGATAGTGTGTTATATTATGGAGCTACGTTTTGTTCACTGATAAAATCTACCGGAGTAAAGCCGATTTTGTATAATACCTGGGCAAGAAAAAAAACACCTGAAACACAGGCACAGATTAATGAAGTTTACAAAACCTTGGCTACTGAACAAGATGCCACAAGCGAATTGGTAGGCGATTCCTGGGCTTTAGCCATGCAAATGAAACCGGATATAGAATTGTTTCATTTCGATGGATCCCATCCTTCCTACTCGGGTACTTTTTTAGTTGCATTGAACTTTATAAAGAATCTAACAGGCAAGCTACCCAAAAAATATGCAACCATTTACAACTATATTGATAAGGATGGAGAAACTTTTCGTATTATGCAATTGACTGATACGGAAATTCAATTTTGCAGGAAGGTTATTCATTCAATGCAATAATTTTAAAAATTATAAAAACCCCCAATGGCTAAAAAAATTCTTACTAATCTCACCTTCTGGGTTTTACTAGCCATAACAGCTGGAATACTGCTTGGTCATTTCTTTCCTGCTTCAGGTGTAGCAATGCAGCCTTTAGGAAAGTATTTCATAGACATTATCAAACTTTTTATCAACCCAATTATTCTTGTTACCATTGTTACCGGTATTTGTGGAATGGGTGATTTAAAAAAAGTGGGCAGAGTGGGAGGCAAAGCACTCCTTTATTTTGAGGTTGTAACAACCCTTGCGCTAATAATAGGTCTCTTAGTCGGGCATTTTATACAACCCGGCGCTAATGTAAATACCGCTTCAGTGATTAAAGGAGATATTTCAAAATACAGTGGTGCACCGGTTTCAATTTCATGGCTCCAATTTTTTAAAGATAATATCACCATTCAGGTATTATTGTTTGCAATTGTTGCAGGAATTGTCATCAGTAAAATGTCACAAAAAGAATTCGTTCTTAAAAAATTTTATTGGGCTTCGAAATACTTATTTAGGGGGTTGCATTGGGTTATGATTTTTGCACCGATTGGGGCATTTGGCGGTATGGCATTTACCATTGGCAAATATGGAATTGCCACTTTAGTTCCTTTAGGAAAATTAATGCTTTGTGTTTATATCACGATGGCATTGTTTGTTTTTCTGGTGTTGGGTTCCCTTCTCCGGTATTATAAAATAAGTATCTGGAAATATTTAGGCTATATTAAAAACGAATTACTAATTGTTTTGGGCACTTCATCTTCAGAAGCTGCACTGCCCTCTTTAATTGAAAAATTAGAGCATATGGGTTGTCACAAGTCGGTGGTGGGATTAGTGGTTCCCGCAGGTTATTCTTTTAATTTAGATGGCACTTCTATTTATCTGTCTATGGCAATTATCTTTCTGGCACAGGTTTTTGTTATTGATCTTACCATGGAACAAATGCTTACCATCATAGGTATTTTGATGGTTACTTCTAAAGGTGCCGCCGGAGTTACGGGCAGTGGATTTATTATTCTGGCATCTACTTTGGCAGCTACAAAAGTAATTCCAATAGAAGGATTGGCTTTGTTATTGGGTGTAGATCGGTTTATGTCTGAAGCTAGGGCTATTACCAACTTTATAGGTAATGGGGTAGCCTCCATCATTATCTCCAATCATGAAAAAATGTTTGACCGTGTGCGTATGTATAAAGCATTTGGAATTCATAAAGTATAATTGATTACTTGATACTTTGATAATAGTCGCGCAAAGGCGCAAGGG
>JAYTSC010000581.1:0-2851 GCA_043745885.1 Bacteroidota bacterium
GGACGTGAAATCAAAAGAGTTCCCAACAGATTTGGAATCATATTGAGCAACTTCACCGATAGTTTGTCAACATTCACCCATAATCTTTTACAGACTAAGAACACAAGAATAAATTTGAATATAATTCTTGAGCCATGAGAAAAATAATCTGGTTGGTTATCTTTTCCATACCATTTCTATTGATTACCCAATCTAAAGCAAATGAAGCTACTTTATCAGATACTAGTAAAATAGTACATATAATTGACGGAAATCTATCCGAATGGAATTTGGCAACATTTGAAACAGATAAAGAAACACAGCTAATTTATTCGTTTGACCATGATAAGAATTATTTATTTCTTGCATTGAAAGTAAACAGTGTTTCTACGCAAATGAAAATGATCAGGCAAGGAATGAGTTTGTTCTTGGATAAAAAAGGTAAAAAAAGAGAAGGAATGGGCGTGATTTTTCCATTACCGCAAGGCAACTCACTCGGAAATTATTCAAGTGGAGGAAATGGGAATGCTTCACAACCCTCAAACCGGCCTACTCCTCTAGACCCCAAACTAATGCATGAGAACTTATCAAGAACCATGATCTTATTAAAAGTTTTCGGATTTGATGATCAAGAAGATAAAATGCAAATAGTTGATTTGCCTGGAAACGTAAATATTTCATTTGAGTGGAATGATGCAAATGAATTGATTATTGAGTACCTTATTCCGATTAGTTTTTTGGGGAAGCCGGCTGATCTTAACAACAAACCAATCGGTATTGGCTGGAAGATCAATGGAATGAGCATACCAGGTAGTGGTTTCCAAAATGGAAATAGTGCTTCTTCGAGTTCCTCTGGTGGCGGAGGTGTAACTGCTTCTACTGGAGGTAGTAAGTCTGGGGCAAGTGCCAGATCAATAACAAATGTAAATTTTCAATCCACTGATCCTAGAATGAAAGAACAATTTATTTGGACTAAATATGTTTTAACTTTTTAATTAAACTAATTTGAACAACAACAAAAAAATTGTAACAGTTATTGCACATAGCACAGCTTGGATTTGCTTTTTTGCCCTACCCTATTTAGTGTTTTTCCCTCGTCTTCGCGAATTCAATATGAGTGAACATCAATTGGCTTCTATTATTTGCAACAACGTTTTCTTAGTTATTTTTTATTACATTAATACTTTGTTTTTAATCCCCCGTTTTTTAGCAAAAGAAAAATGGATATTTTATATTCTTTCTATAATCGTTTGTTTGTTTGCTTTTTTGTATATCCCCAGACAAATTGCGCAATTCATTGCGGAGCCGGAAGTTTTTAACCCGCAAAACAGAGAATTCATTAGAAACCCTGACTACAATGGCAAACCCCATTTTACTTGGACCGGTAGAAGAAGTAGACCAATCGCAGACCCCTATAATACCGTTTTGTTTCTGCTACTTTTTACAGTGGGAACTTGTATTTCAGTAATACAGAGATGGTTAAAAACAGAACAAAACAGAAAAGAAACAGAAAATGAAAAATTAAATACAGAATTATCTTTTTTAAAGTCGCAGGTTAATCCGCATTTCTTTTTTAATACTTTGAATAATATTTACTCACTGGCAGTAGTAAGGAGTGAGAAAACGGCTCCTGCAGTAATGAAGCTTTCCTCCATCATGCGTTACATTCTCACCGAAACACAGAGAGACTTAGTACCGCTTAATAATGAAGTAGAATTCATAAATAATTTTATAGAACTGCAAAAAGTTAGGCTTACAGACAAAGTAACTTTGCATTTTTCAACTGAAGGAAGTATTGAAAATTTATTAGTTGCCCCACTTATCTTTATCCCGTTTGTAGAAAATGCATTTAAATATGGAGTAAGTACCAAAGAATCATCCACGATATCAATTGAAATTAAAACAGAAGGAAACACCATTCATTTTAATTCAAGCAATCATATTGTAAAATCAGAAAATAGCTTGATGGAAAATACGGGAATTGGAATAAACAATGTAAAACGAAGATTAGAACTGATGTATCCTGGAAAACACAAGTTATCAGCCACAGAGAAAGAAAACACTTATATTGTACACCTAGAGATTGAAACCTAATGATACACTGCATTGCAATAGACGATGAGCCTTTAGCGCTCCAACTGGTAAATGAATACTGTAATAAGATCTCTTTTCTACAACTTGAGAAAACTTTTACCAATACCGATGAAGCTAAAGAGTGGTTAAGTACCAACAAAGTGGATCTTATTTTTTTGGATATTCAAATGCCTGACATCAATGGCATGCAGTTTTATAAAAATCTTTCAGAAAAACCTCCTGTAATTTTTGCTACGGCATATAAAGACTTCGCTGCAGAAGGTTTTAATGTTGAAGCAGTGGATTATCTTTTAAAACCTTTTGAATATGACCGCTTTTTAAAAGCTTGTTATAAAGCAAAAGAATATATTGAGTTTTTAAGTTCTCAAGAATTACAATTGAATTCTATTTTCGTGAAAGTAAATTACGAAATTATGAAAATCAATCTGAAGGATATTGAATTGGTGGAAGCCCTAGATGATTACATTAAAATTTATATCAAACCCACACCGGTTCTAACACTCATGACCTTAAAAAGTCTTCAGCAAAAATTACCTGCCAGAGAATTTGTAAGGGTTCATAGATCGTTTATAGTTCCTATAGGCAAAATTGATAAATTCAGTAAAACCAAATTAAGGACAGCTGGAAAAGAGATCCCGATTGGAAGTAGTTATAGCCATGTATATGACCAAATGATGGCAATTTCTAAATCCAAATAATTCATCTCCTTTTTCATAGAACGTTTAATACATCCCTTATTTATGGTAGCTAGACCATAGCGATTTGCAGAAAACTCTTA
>JAYTSC010000582.1:0-1539 GCA_043745885.1 Bacteroidota bacterium
AGGGCATTAGCAGCTGAATTACTGATACGAAATATTAAATCAGAACTACCTTTTATTTCAGGTAAGGGACCTAATACCATAGCACAAATGCTTTTTTTATTGATACCGGTAATACGTACAATTGTTTTTGGTTCAATATCATTTACTAATACGTAGAACTTTCTGTCGGTCCATCCACTAATACTTTTAAATATTGACGCATCTCCTGAATGAAATTGTTGAAGCTGCGGCTTGTTATTCTCTTGATAATAGCTGGCGAAATATCCCTCATCACCTTCTTTCGGAGAATAGTCCTCAATGGGTTTGATTTCTTTAGATACCATAACAGGAGTGATAGGGGTTCCCCCATCTTTCTTAACAGGAGAAGGCATAATCGGCTCTTTCTTGTCTAGATATTTTTTCTGGGGAGGCGTTGCCGAAATCAACTCTGTACTATTAATTGTAGGGATATCTTTCTTAGGCTCATTTTTTTGAACTGTCACTGATTTTGCATTTAACATATAGCCCACAATAAGTGATTGTCCATTTTTGACTGTATTTGATTGTAAACCATTCCATGTCTTGAGAGAGGCAACAGGAACTTTATAAAATGTCTGACTTATTTTGTAAAGATTCTCACCTTTTGTAACTGTATGAAAAACCGGTTCACTATTCTCACTTTTCTTTTGTAGAAAGTTATTACTGGTGATGGGAATTTTTATTTTGGTTCCTTTTGCAAAAGGAGTCGAGTGGTTTACATTAATTCTATTATAAGCAGCCAACTTATTAACTGATTGTCCAAAATAATTACTTACATTTTGAAGTGATTCCAATCCTTTTGTGGCATATACCACATACCTATCGGTAGATTTACCGGCAACCATTAATTTTTCCTGGGCAACCAGGGATGTGGTTATCAAACAAACTATCAGCCATTTGAGTTTTATCATATTAATTTGGATTTGGCTACAACAAACTTACTATTTTAATATTCGCCAGGCTACAGGATAATAATTATTGACACGATTGGGTAAAACTTTCACCCACCCCAGTGGTAATCCACCAAAGGTAACCAAAGCCCATCCCAAACTTGCTTCCTCAATCAAGATATCTTTTCTTCGCAGGTACCCTAAAGCTTGCTCGTCCGTAAGGGCTATTTGCGTAAAATCGCAATTCGGCAATAAGCTAACTGAAAGTTCATGTGAAGGAATTACGTCTTTTCCTTTAATCGTGGCAATTTCAATGCCTGCTTTGCGAATGTATAAATGCTTAGCTAATAACTGTAGGTCTTTAAACCATTTTTTTTGTATGGTTCTAATCGCTTCTGCCTGTTTAAATAAAAAAAAATTGTCAGGTAGTGGGAGAAATGAGTTCACCATGTCTACTTCTTTTGGGGAAGGCAAAGTTAATTTCTGCTCCTTTAAGTGAGATGAGTCTGAATTCGTTCCCTTTTGGAAAACAGCAATATAAAAACCTTCTCCTTTAACCTGGTCAGGATAAAACCGATATCCATACCCATGATGTTTGGTGGAAATGGTTTCAACAATCCCCCATTCCTCC
>JAYTSC010000583.1:0-2741 GCA_043745885.1 Bacteroidota bacterium
AGAGATACCTCACTTAACCAGAAAGCCATGTATGGTTCTCTGATATACAGTAGCCCAGATAAGAAATTAACCATAGAATTAGGTGGCCGTTACAATGATCATTCTCGGTATGGGAATAATGGCACTTACACTTTTAATCCTTCTTATCATGTTAATAATACCCTTCGTGTGTTTGGAAGTATTTCCAGTGGATTTAAAGCTCCTTCATTGTATCAATTAAGCATCAATGATCAATTAGAAGCAGAAAAATCAGTTAATTATGAAGGTGGAGTCTCTATACAAGGAAAAAAAGTAAATACGCGCCTGGTTTTTTTTAACAGAAAAATTAATAATGGCATTGACTACAATTACATTAGTTTTAAATATTTTAACTATATCCAACAAACGGTTAATGGAATTGAATGGGAAATGAACTTCCATCCTACTGAGAAATGGAACTTAACATCAAACTATACTTTCTTAGGCAGTGAAGAGATTACGCAAAACCGTGTAACTACAAAAGACACTGTTAGTTATAATTACCTGTTAAGAAGGCCTAAACACAGTATTAATGTAGTAGCAGCTTACCAATTAACCAAAGAACTTTACACTTCTATTAGCGGTAAGTACGTTAGTAAACGATATGATGTAGGTGGTTATAAAAAAGCCGATGTTTCGCTGGATAGTTACTTTCTATTTAGTGCCAACGCTTCGTATAGATTAAACAGTCATGTACGGTTTTTTGCAGATGCACAAAACATATTCAATCAGCAATTTTTTGATGTAAGAGGCTATAACAGTATTCCCTTATTGTTTACAGTAGGAATTACGATTCAATTGTAATCCGTCCATGGCCAAACATGAAACCAAATATTGCCCACGTTGTTCTCGTCCTTTCGAGTGCAAGGTGGGCAATATTGTTGAATGCCAATGCAATCAGGTACAGCTTTCGCATGCAGAAAGGTTGTTTATAGAAGAAAAGTATAGTGATTGCCTTTGTGGGAAATGTTTGCAAGTTTTACAATTTCAATACAAGCTTTATCGTTACCATATTTTCAAAACCTGATCGCGGATTGCGCAGATTTAGATATGATTTTGCTAATGGGGTATATTTTTTAATTTGCATCAGCGTATTTCAAGGTAAATTTTACAAATCAGGGTTGAAGTTCTGACTTAATTTCGTCACAGATTCATACACTTGCCTACCAGCAGGCAGCTGTATGAATCTGTGACGAAATATGAAAGCATAGTTTAAAAGAAAACTTAGTAATCTTCAACCCATAATACAAATACATTACTTTGTCTCACTAGAAACTCAGTAACCTTATTGATTAAAATCTCTGAAATTATAAACTAAATCCGCAAATTCCGCGATCTTATTTTTTAATCTGCGAAAACTGAGATTATTTCGTGTTATGGAGATTTACCTTATCAGACATACTACCCCCGACATTGCTAAAGGAATTTGTTACGGACAAACCGATTTGGACATTACAGAAACATTTGAAACAGAAACGTCAGCCATCATTCCGTATCTGCCCAATCATATTCAGTCGGTTTACAGTAGTCCTTTACAAAGGTGTAAAAAGCTGGCAGAATCTTTGTTCCCAAATCATGCTATTGAATTGCATAAGGATTTGATGGAACTCGATTGTGGTTCTTGGGAAATGCAGGAATGGAATGCGATACCCAAACCGGAAATACAACCTTGGATGGATGATTTTATACATGTAGCCGTACCCAACGGAGAAAGCTATTTGCAAATGCACGAACGAGTAATCAATCGTTTTGAGTGGATTTGTAAACAAACGAAACCGGCTGTGATTGTTGCACATGGAGGCGTTTTAAGAAGCATCGTATCTCATATCACGAATACACCACTTAAAGATTCTTTTGATACTTTTAGTTTTCAGTATGGGTGTGTGGTGAAACTGAAACAAGCAGAAATCGGGTTTATGCATGAAGTGCTTTACAATGTTTCATTGGCGGGGAAAGAGTGGCATCGGCCTACTTTGTGACCCTAAGTATTTTGGGATTTTTTTTAACGCGGACGCAGAGAAGTGGAGGATTTAGAGACAAACGATTAACTTTATCAAAAAACGGATATGGCGTTTCAAATGGATCAACTGCTTACGGTTACATTCACACTCTTTGCGGTGATTGATATTGTTGGTTCTGTTCCATTGTTGATTTCTTTAAAAGAAAAAATTGGCGGGATTCGTTCCTTTCAGGTAACATTGGTTTCCGGAGCGCTGATGATTCTATTTTTATTTGCAGGAAAACCCTTTTTGAAGATTCTAGGATTAGATATCCGCTCTTTCGCAGTAGGCGGATCTGTTGTGATTTTTTTGTTGGGATTAGAAATGGTGCTGGGGCATGAAATTTTTAAAGGCGATAAAAATGCAAAATCCGGTACTGTTGTTCCCATTGCTTTTCCAATTATTGCGGGTAGTGGAACTTTAACTACGATTATGTCGTTAAAAGCAAATTTTGAAGAGGGGTATATTCTGGCAGGGATCTTAATTAATCTGATCGTTGTGTACCTTGTTTTGAAGTCATTAAAATTAATTGAACGGATGTTAGGGCCGGGAGGTTTATTAGCCGTGAGGAAATTTTTTGGAGTCATCTTAATTGCTATTGCAGTAAAAATATTTAGCAGTAATATAGGCTCATTTGGCAAATAACCATTAAACTAATAGCCTATCTACTTCAGTGTTTATTTCTCAATCAATAGTTGTAACCCAGTATGAAAAAACTTTTTC
>JAYTSC010000584.1:0-2303 GCA_043745885.1 Bacteroidota bacterium
GATAAAAGAACCAAAGAAATGCTGGGTTTGGTGGCAAGTATGGTATTGCGTTGCGATGATTGTATAAAATACCACCTGGGTAAAAGCCATGAACTAGGCATAAATACCGAGGAAATGTATGAAATCTTTGCAGTTGCCAATATGGTGGGCGGCACAATTGTAGTGCCCCATACAAGAAGGGCAGCCGAATATTGGGAAGAACTAAAGAATAATTAATAATTAGTAGTGAATAATTAGTAATTATTCAGGATATTTACTGCCAGTTTTCAGTTTTCAACATTACAATTATTAATTACCCATTATTAATTGCTAATTAAACACAGACCATGTCAGAAACATTAGTACAAGCAGCACCTACATTAACATCTAAAGATTTTGCAACAGACCAGGAAGTACGCTGGTGTCCGGGTTGTGGCGATTATTCTATTCTAGCCCAAGTTCAGAAGGTGATGCCCAATATGGGAATTCCCAAAGAAAATATCGTTATCATCAGTGGAATTGGTTGTAGCAGCCGTTTTCCTTATTACATGAATACCTATGGTATGCATAGTATCCATGGCCGTGCTACAGCAGTAGCCAGTGGTTTAAAAGCAGCCCGTCCAGAATTAAGTGTATGGATAGTTACCGGTGATGGGGATGGATTGAGTATTGGCGGTAACCATACCATTCATTTACTTCGTCGAAATTTAGATGTAAATGTTCTTCTCTTTAATAACCAGATTTATGGTTTAACCAAGGGTCAATATTCACCTACTTCAGAACCAAATAAAATTACAAAAAGTACACCTTTTGGAAGTATTGACCACCCATTTAATCCATTGGCATTAGCCATGGGAGCTGATGCCAGTTTTATTGCCAGAAGCATGGATCGCGATCCAAAACATTTACAAACTATGCTGACAAGGTCTTACCAGCATAAAGGTTCTTCCTTTTTAGAAATATACCAGAACTGCAACATTTTTAATGATGGTGCATTTGAAGTTTTTACTGAGAAATCAAGTAAACTGGATGAAGTCTTAATTTTAGAGCAAGGCAAACCACTCATTTTTGGTGCTTCGCAAAACAAAGGCATTAAACTAGACGGATTAAAACCTGTGGTAGTAGAATTGGGTAATGGGGTAACTGCCGATGACATATGGATACATGACGACAGAGATTTTTACAAAGCACAGACCCTCGTTCGTATGTTTGATGATCCTACTAAATCGGGAACTCATTTTCCAAGACCCTTTGGCGTTTTCTTTGAAGCCGATAGGCCCTGTTATGAAGATGTAATGTCTATGCAAATTGAAGAAGCCATTGCTGGAAAAGGAAAAGGTAGCTTAGATAAATTGTTGCGTGGTAGGGAAGTGTGGGAGATAATGTAATGGGGTAATAATAGGCTCGCAAAGGCGCAAGGGCGCAGTTTGGGAGGTTTAATTTTACAGGCCGTTTACGATTCGTTTGATTACTGTTTTGAGCAGTTCTTTTTTGAAGTTGATGAGGAGGCTTAATTTTATCCAACTCATTTTCTGTTATAAAAAATGTTTGCCCAAATCAATCACATTTGACAATCCAATAGTTAAGCTTTATACTCGAATTTCAGCCTCCAAAACCGCGCCCTTTCGCCTTTGCGCGCCCATAAAAAAACCATCTTACACAAAAGAGAACAAGCTGTTATCAAAATATCCTCCAAACAATCATACTTGTGTGACCTGATTTCTGATAGCGAAAAGTACCAGCCCAATTCTGGAAGCAACTTTCAGTTTTTCAAATAAGCTATCACGATAGCCATCAATGGTTCTGGGACTGAGAAACATTGCTGCTGCTATTTCTTTATAAGATTTGTCAGTACATAATAATTTTAAAAATTCTTTTTCTCTTTCACTCATATCAAATGCCACTTGTTGTTCATGTTCTTCGGAATGCTGATGGCCGTTAATGGTGTCAACAATGTTTTTATATAATATCTGATTAATATAAATGCCTTTATTCATCACATCATCCATTGCCTTTTTCAATTCTTCCATATCACATTCTTTAAGCAAGTACCCTTTTGCACCATTTTTTAGCATTCGGATGATGGTTCGTTCATCGTTGAGCATACTTAATGCAATTATTTTTATTTTTGGATAATGATTAGAGATCCACAGGGCTGTTTCGAAGCCATTCATAATGGGCATGGAAACATCCATGATTACT
The DNA here is from genome assembly GCA_043745885.1 of Bacteroidota bacterium. Lineage (GTDB taxonomy): Bacteria > Bacteroidota > Bacteroidia > Chitinophagales > Chitinophagaceae > Sediminibacterium. The sequence continues at coordinate 2,182 of JAYTSC010000584.1, forward strand.
AAATGGGGAAGATTTTCCGGGTCAATTAATTCTGTAAAATGCTTGCCATTATTGGCTTCAAATAGAACTGAATACCCAGGGAAAGAATTAATGATATAGGCAAGCGAAGCTCTTAATAATAT
>JAYTSC010000585.1:0-3662 GCA_043745885.1 Bacteroidota bacterium
GGAAATTTTTCTACGTCAGGCACAATGAGTGTTACTGCTTTTGCCCAACTGGTACCACAGACACCTCTACCTTTGCTTATTCGAGTACAAGCTACCGGACCTTGGAATGGTCCTAATATTAACTGGTCATTTTTAACTATATAAAAACCAATCCAGAACCAACCAAATTGTTCTTTTAATGCTCCAGTAATATTTGCGAGGTTAGCAATCAAATCAGGCTCGCCAGATATCAGCGCCTTTATCTGCGGAATCAGCGATTGGTATTGTTCGGTTTTATTTCCTTGGGTAATGTTTAGATCCTCTGTCATATCTTTTTAAATTAAAAAATGAAAGTTCATTTTATACTTACTTTTATTCAGAAAAAGGTTAAGAGAATATGTTTTCAATTATGTGAAATCAGTTTACATGTATTAAAATAAAAATCATGGTCACTGAATAAACAGATTTTTCTGTGTTAACCAGCCTGCGAGTAGATAAGTTTGTTTATTCTGTGGCTAAAAATCCTTTCTAATTTAATTAATATTACTAATGCAACCGGCTTTCTATTATTTAAAGTGTTGTTCTATTAAAAATTGTTAGTTTCAGTAAAATCAAAGGTTGGCATTCTACGTTTCCTATGTTTTTTGCTATATTCTATGTGTTAAATAAAAAGACAACTTGATACAAAGAATATAAAGTACATAATTAATCTAAATCAAAAGAATTATTTAATAGCACAACATCTTATTATTTAATATATTTTCCAATTACCGGAAATTTCTGAAACTCTTTTTTCTCTACCAGTAAAATAAACCAGGTGAAAATAGCCAACAACACAAAACCAAATGCTGCGCCTATCCAAATATTTGGAATAAAATAAAGAAAAAGTTTTTGAATCAGGAAAAGTATAGAAACAATACACAAGTAAGCAATTAGTTTTTTAGTAATATACGGAATGGGGTAATGTTTTTGACCCAATACATAACTAATGATCATCATAAAAGCATAACAGACAAATGTGGCCCAAGCACTTCCGGTATATCCGAATAAGGGTATCCACCAAATGTTGAGTAAAATAGTTATCAAAGCCCCCGCCAAAGTAATCCAGGCACCTGCTAAAGTTTTATTGGTCAATTTATACCATACACTAAGGTTATAATAGATACCTAGGAAAACACTACCCATTGCCAATATGGGTATGATAGAGATACCTTCACCATATTCAGACGCATTTTTTCCATAGCCCAGGTATTTAATTAATGGTAGATTTACTACAATGCCCAGCCAAATAAAGCAACAAGCAATCACAAATAATTTCATAACCCGAGCATAAGTTTTTGGCGCATTACTATCAGTAGATTGATTAAAGAAAAATGGTTCAGCCCCCATTCTAAATACTTGAATAAAAATGGTAATGAGCACTGCCAATTTGTAATTAGCCCCAAAAATACCGAGCTGCCTTAATTCTTCTTCTCGAGGCAGATCCAATACACGGGTATACACCAAGCGACTGAGCATTTCATTAATCATACCACCAAGGCCTACAAAAATAAGCGGCCAGGAATAGTTCATTACCCTTTTCCAAAGAGCCCCATCGAATTGAAAACGGAAGACACTGATTTCTTTCATTAACAACAAAAGTGTGAATAAGCTGGCAATAATATTAGCAATGATATAATAACCAATATCAATGGTAGGATTATAGAAAAATAAAATAGGGTTTTGTGGATTCTCTACATATAATCGAGGACAAACTCCAATAAAAAAAAGCACCAGCCCAATATTGAAAACAATACTAAATACTTTTATGAATGCATATCGTCGAGGTCTGTTTTCTTGCCTAAGTTTAGCAAAAGGTAATACAGTCAATGTATCAAAAAAAAGTATCCATGCCATCCAACGAATGTATTCTGGATGATCTGAAAAGTCAATCGCATTGGCAAGATTTTGTGCTTGCCATAATAAAATACTTGTAAAAACAAGGGTGCTGAAAAAGATGGAAACCATTAAAGTATTGTAAAGTTTCTTCTTGTCGTTTTGTTGAACAAAACGGAAATAACTGGTTTCAAGACCATAAGTAAAAAGGATGTTCAAAAAGGGAATCACTGCATACACTTGTGTTATACTTGCCGTACTGGCAGGTTTATATATCCAGAATAATAATATATTAAGTGCATATCCAAGAAATCGGCTGGCAATTGTGGGTAAGCCATACCAAAGTGTTTGCCCTGCTAATTTTTTAATTCCGCTCAAAGGGTTGGTTTACAAATTAATTAATGACAGTGAACCTGTTGATAAGTGTACTAATAATCCACTAAAGTAAGAAATGTAAAGCTTACGTGTGAATATCCATCTCAGCGCCTCCGCTTCTTGCGGTAAAAAAGTAAGAAATGTGAAGCTTACTTGTGCATATCCATCGGTGGCTTCCCTTTGTTTTCAAATCTAGGTGGTGCAAAACGAGGATCTTTTAAAAAACTTGAGTCTGTAAGTGTTAATAAAAAGGCGGTTAATTGCCCGATTTCAAAATTCGATAAGGGCATTCTGTTTTTCAGGAGAGAATCTGTTGTGGGAGAAAGAACCCTATTTTTTCGATAATGTTCAAAAACGTTTACTAATGAGAAAAATCTTCCATCATGACTATATGGGAATGTAATGGCCACATTTCGTAAACTGGGTACTTTAAATTTCAGGGAATCAGCTGATAGATTGGTTATTTTCATTCTGTCAATGTTTACTAACTATACTTAGAGAAATTCCGGTTTAAAACTCGATCCGATTTTTAAGGACATGGGTTGAATGAAAATAATTATTGAACCATAAGCTCTCATAGATAATCGTTTCTATTAATTTTTTTTCTAAGCGTTTTGGTAAAAGTATTTTGTTTCTTACGTTTTATTCTTTTTTCTTTAGCCGCTTTGGTAGGCTTAGTGGGTCTTCTAATTTTTTGTTTTATAAGAGCTGCCGATATTAATTGATTCATTTTTCTAATCACTTCCAGTTTGTTGCCTAATTGAGATCTTTCTGATTGCGATTTAACTAAGAGACAACCTTCGTCTGTAATCTTATTCGCTAACTTTTCAGTAATTCGAATTTTTTGATCATCTGTTGCAAGTTGAGAGTTTGCAATATACCATCGACCTTCTACCATGGTTTCAACCTTGTTTACATTTTGCCCTCCTTTGCCCCCACTTCTGGCAGTTTGAAACAATATTTCAGTAGTAATGTCTATCTTCATGATGATGAAGTTCGGATAAAAACCGGTAATGAATCATGAGAATTGTAATACAAAGAGTTTCTGAAGCATCTGTAACTGTAAATAGTATGATTACGGGTCAGGTTGGCGTTGGTTTTCTAGTTTTATTAGGAATTGAAGATGCGGATACCGATGAAGATATTCAATGGCTAAGCAATAAAATCACCAACCTGCGAATATTCGATGATTTGAATGGTGTGATGAACCTCGGCATTCAGGATGTAAAGGGCGATATCTTATTGGTTAGCCAATTTACATTACACGCTAATACAAAAAAAGGAAACCGACCATCCTATATAAATGCATCTAAACCTGAATTTGCGATTCCGATGTATGAAAAAATGATACAGCAATTAGAAAACGATCTTGGTAAAAAAATACAGACAGGTGTATTTGGTGCAGATATGAAAGTAAGGTTATTGAATGATGG
>JAYTSC010000586.1:0-2018 GCA_043745885.1 Bacteroidota bacterium
TCATCGCGATGCAGTAGACAGAACGGCTAAGTTATTACAAGAGCGAAGAATAGAGAATGCAGCTTTTCATGGTGGAATGGAGCAAATGCAAAGAGAACAGACCTTAATTCAATTTAGAAATGGCAGTATTCGCTTTCTTATTGCAACTGACCTCGCCGCAAGAGGATTGGATATTCCTGAAATGAAACATGTAATCCACTTTCATCTACCTTCCACAGAAGCTGAATTTATTCATAGAAACGGACGAACTGCTCGCATGGATGCTATGGGAACAGCCTATTTGCTTCTTCATACGGATGAGTCCTTGCCATATTATATTAGTCACCAACCGGAAACCCTTGTTTTGCCTACAGGCTTACAACTCCCGAAGCCTTCAGAATGGGTTACCATTTATATAAATGGGGGCAAAAAAGACAAGCTCAACAAAGTAGATATTGTCGGATTTCTTTCTCAAAAAGGTAAATTAGACAAAGCCGATCTGGGTTTAATTATTGTTAAAGACCACAACTCATTCTTGGCTGTAAAAAAGCAGAAAGTAAAAGCCATGCTTTTGCTTGTTCAAAACGAAAAGATAAAAGGAACAAAATATAAAATTGTAGTAGCTCGTTAAATTTATTCAATGGCAACTAACTATAAATAACTTATATTTATATCAACCTGTAACCAATGCCCTACCACCGTAACTTCACTTACTGGATTGATAAACGAGTTTGGAAGTATTATTTCCTGATGCTCTCCCTACAATTAGCTAAATAGTATTTGCTTTTAGACCATTGACCATAAACCATTGACCTAGAATCATTCATAATTCCAAATTCCAAATTCATAATTCTTCCCCATGTCTCACTACCAAACCCTCGGCTCTATACCCCATAAACGGCATACACAGTTTCGTAAACCGGATGGGTCGTTATATTCAGAACAATTGTTTTCAACAGAAGGGTTTAGCAATGATTATTCCTTGCTCTACCATCTCTATCCTCCAACACAAATTATTCAAACGGATGAACCTATTAATGTGATGCCAAAAGTAGCTGAAGAAAAAATGCTCAAGCATCGTAGCCTAGAAGGCTTTCAGATTAAACGGGAAAAAGATTTTCTCCAAAGCCGTAAACCGGTACTTATTAATAATGACTGTCATATAGTATTGGCTGCCCCTGAAGAAAGTATGACAGAATATTTTTATAAAAATGCCGACGCCGATGAAATGATTTTTATTCATGTAGGCTCGGGAAAATTAATATCACAATATGGAGATTTGGTTTTTGGTTATGGTGATTATTTGATTATTCCGCGTGGTACCATTTACCAGATCCATTTCAATGATAGCAAAAACCGATTGTTCCTTGTAGAAAGTTTCAGTCCCATTCGATACCCTAAAAGATATGTAAGCCAGGCGGGCCAGCTTTTGGAGAACTCTCCATTTTGTGAAAGAGATATTCGCACCCCACAAAACCTGATAACCCATGATGAAACCGGTAATTTCCTGATTAAAACAAAGAAGAAAGGGACATTATATGGGTTACACTATGCCCACCATCCTTTCGATGTTGTTGGTTGGGACGGATGCTGTTATCCGTATGCATTTAGTATTCATGATTTTGAGCCAATAACAGGCCGTGTACACCAACCACCGCCTGTTCACCAGACCTTTGAAGCTCATAATTTTGTGGTTTGTAGTTTTTGTCCGAGACTTTACGATTATCATCCTGATGCCATTCCTGCACCTTACAACCATAGCAATATAGACAGTGATGAGGTTTTATACTATGTTGCCGGCGATTTTATGAGCCGCAAGAACGTAACCAGTGGCATGATAACCCTCCATCCCGCCGGGATACCACATGGTCCACACCCAGGAGCGGTAGAAAAAAGCATTGGTAAAAAAGATACCCAGGAATTGGCCGTAATGGTAGATACTTTTCATCCCCTCCAGTTAACTGAAGAGGCGCTCAAAATAGAGAACCAGGGATATACTATGAGTTGGGTAGAGTAACAGATTTTTTTCAATATTGTTG
>JAYTSC010000587.1:0-6249 GCA_043745885.1 Bacteroidota bacterium
GAATAATTCTTGATTGAGCGTACGGGTTTTGCCAATAAAAGTGAATTTGCAGATGGAAGAATTGCTGCAGATATCGCAGCTTAGAAAAGATTGTGTCTGTTAAAAAAAACAAACCCTCCTTTATATAAGAAATTAACAAATAAATGAAGGTTTACGATTATATAATTGAATGTAAAAGACCCAACTATAAATGGATTGACCTAACGAGTCAATTGATGCTATTGTTAGCCATTTGTGTGTTTACTTTTTCTTTATCATTAGTGGTTATCAATATTAAGGCAATAGTATTTATGTTTTTAATTGCAGGTATGATTCTATGGTGGATATACACTTTTAACAAACAAAAAAAAGGTGAAATTCCATTTTATAGAATTGCACTTTTAATGGCCACTATTGGATGGGCTTTACAATCACAGGGAAAGTGGATTTCACTCATTTATTTTCTGGCAGTATTATTAGAAAAACAGGTGAAATTTCCAATAGAAGTGGCTTTTGATGAAGAAGAAATCGTTTTTAACTCCTTACCTAAAAAAACGGTTTACTGGTCCGATTTGAATAACGTAATTCTTAAAGATGACATCCTAACAATTGACTTTCGTAATAATAAAATCATTCAAAAAGAAATTGAAACACCTACTTCAAAAAAAACCGAACAAGAATTTAATGAATTTTGCTCTCAAAAGCTGAAAGCTAAAAGCTAAAAGCCCAAAGTGAAAGCTCAAACCCGCATAAGTAAAACCTAGCATTATTAATTATTAACTATTAACTTTTAACTCCATCCCCCATGCCTCACCAATCCCCATTCTTATTATACTCAGACGGCAAGGGAAATATCTTTGAAGACATAAGTTTATATGCCACCGGGCGTGCTGGTTGGGATGCTTTTCCAATACCTCTGGATGAATGGATGGAACTACCCGATGGTGGAAATTTATATGAATTACCAGGTCGTCGTGGAATTGGCATAGATGTTAGTAGCGGTGAAATGAGATTATGTGAAAAAGGTTGGGCTGTTGCTGCATTTATTCCACCAGCACATACCGGCTTATACATTGCCGCTTTTGAAACTTTACCGGATGCACCTACCCTTCCCTTATTCTGTTATACGGCTGTTGGATGGGTCAACAACAAAAACTATGTACCGGCAATCCGAATTGAAAAAGATATTCGACAGGAATGTGCCGGATACGATAATGAAAAAATTAGAGAAGGTGCCAAACATCTTTTACTAGCCTACCCCGAAAATCGTTTAGTTAAGCATTTAATGGAGAATTGTTGTATGACTTACAACTGTCCTGCAGCAAGAAATTTTTCATTGGGGAGATGGGAATGTCCTATTCCTACATCACCGGCTTGCAATGCTAACTGTATTGGATGTATCTCTTTTCAGCCCGAGGAAGAGACCATTGTGTCAACACAGGACAGACTAACCTTTAAACCCACAGCTGAAGAGATTGTTGAGTTCACGGTTCCACATTTATTGAATGCCCCTTTTCCCATTGTTAGTTTTGGTCAAGGATGTGAAGGTGAACCATTGTTGATGTGGGAAACCATTCGTGAATCAATCATCGAAATTCGTAAACATACAAACAAAGGTATCATCAACATCAATACCAATGGATCAAAGCCCGATTCGGTAAAAGCGTTGTGTGAAGCGGGTTTAAACAGTATTCGCGTTAGTACCAATTCAGCCAGAAAACATATTTACGAACCTTATTATCGCCCTAATAATTATGAATTTGAGGATATTATTGAGAGCCTGAAAGTTATGAGAAGTTTTGGCGGGTGGGCGAGTATTAATTATTTTGTTTTTCCGGGAATGACAGACAGTGTGGAAGAATATGAAGCACTAAGGAAATTGATCATTGACACTGATTTGAGTATGATACAATGGCGCAATTTTAATATTGATCCCGACTGGTATATGGGCAAAATTGGTATACACGAAACAGGAGAAATGTTGGGAGTAAAACAATTAATGGCCTTGATTAAAGAAGAGTTCCCGAAAGTAAAATTTGGTTATTTCAATCCATCCATAGAAAGAATACAAGGAGATTATGAACATGATTTTGCAGGTGGAGAATTAATCAAATAAGGTAGAATAATATTTTGTTATAATTTTTTTAACTCAGTCCAAAAACAAACTGACTTCCATTTAATTATTAAATCTAATCGGATTATACATTCCTCAAAAAAAGATATTTATTTAGGTATTTTATTGGCGGTTATTGCCACTATCATATGGTCGGGGAATTTTATTATTTCACGAGGTGTTAGTAATCAGATCGGACCTTTTAGTTTGGCATTTTTTCGTTGGCTAACGGCTACAATTTTCATTGCCCCATTTGCATGGAAGAAACATATTCAGGAAAAACAAGGAATTGCCACAAACTGGAAATATTTATTTTGGGTTTCATTGTGTGGAATTACTATTTTCAATACCTGTGTTTATGTGGCTGGCCATTACACTTCTGCCATTAATATGGCATTAATTGGTACTACTTCCTCTCCTGTTTTTGCTACTATTCTGGCAGTTATTTTTCTAAAAGAAAAACTCGGTTCTTTCCGAATAATTGGGATGTTGATTTGTATTTCAGGCATCATTTTACTAATTTCAAAAGGGAGTTTCGAAATCCTGACGGCTTTTCAATTTTCTAAAGGGGATGTATGGGTTTTATCAGGTGCTTTTTCATTCGCTATTTATAATATCCTGGTTAGAAAAAAACCAGCCGCCATTAATGCAGTTAATTTTTTATTTGTCATTTTTGGCGCAGGGGTAGTCATGCTTTTTCCTTTTTTTCTATATGAATTAATTACAGGGCCACCCATTCAATGGAGTCTTTCATTACTAGGCGTTTTCTTTTATTTAGGAGCCGGCACATCAGTTATCTCATTTCTCTGCTGGAATATTGCTATTGGTAAACTAGGTACCGGAAGAACTGTCCTTTTTGGAAACCTTATCCCAATTTTCAGTGCTTTAGAAGCAGTTTGGTTGTTGAATGAACAGATTACAACCATCCATTTACTTAGTGGTTTATTAGTGATTTCAGGTTTACTTATTGCCAATAGAATATCTAAAGTAAAAATAATGGATAACCCCTGTGACTAACGATTATTGAAAGAATGGATACACTCACTATTTACCTACTATGTCTGTTTGCTTTTTCTGCTGGATTCGTGGATGCCATTGTGGGTGGTGGTGGTTTAATTCAAACACCCGCCTCTTTGGTTTTACTTCCTCAGTTTCCGGTAGCAACAGTGATAGGCACTTTGAAAATACCTGCTTTCTCAGGTACCGGATTGGCAACTATTCAATACCTGAGAAAAGTAAAAATAAATTTTAGGCAGTCATTGATCATGTGCACAATTGCCTTCTTTTCAGCATTTGCAGGTTCTGAAGTACTTACGCTGGTAAGTAACCGCTACATGAAGCCTATCATTTTTATGATATTAATTTTTGTTGCCATTTATACTTTTATAAAAAAAGATTTCGGACAACATCAGGAAAAATCACATTCTCCAAAAAAGGAATTCGTTATCGGCATATTAATCAGCAGTATAATTGGTTTTTATGATGGATTTATTGGCCCCGGTGCCGGAAGTTTTTTAGTACTTGCTTTTATAACTTTTCTGGGACTCGATTTTTTACATGCCAGTGCAAATGCCAAACTCATAAATCTATCCACCAATTTTGGATCAATTTTATTATTTATTTATAAAGGGACCATTTTATGGAATGTAGCAATTCCCATGGCTGTTTGCAATGGTTTGGGGGGTATGCTGGGAGCACGTTTAGCTATTTCAAAAGGTAACCGTTTTATTCGAATATTTTTCCTCTTGGTTATATTTGCAACCCTGGTTCGGTTTGGATATAGTGTTTTCTTTCAGCATTAGATTAATACTGTATCCGTTTAAGTAGTTATAGATTTATAAATGTATGCATATATTCCAGAGAATACATTTTAAGTGAGGCTAAAAAAGTGCAGCTAACCCCAACCTTAACCAAACTTTATACCCTAAAGTGGATTACTCAATCAGTTTACATGTAATTTTCAACATCAGAAACTTTACCTCCATTAACGATTACATTTGATATGACCAATTATCAGTCCATGTCAGTTTCATTCGAAAGAGAGAAAAATATAAAAGCATCTGTCTATACAGCTATCATCTGTATTTTGCTTTTTTTCTTGTTCTTTTTTTTACAATGGACATTACCACAAATACCTGTTCCAATTTTTGGGGAGGGAATTGAGGTCAATTTGGGAAACAGCGAAACCGGTCAGGGCGATATTGCCCCAACAATTCCGGGTGACCCATCGGTTAACGAAGAGATAAAAAAATCCTCTTTCCAATCTGCGCAACAACCGAGTAATCAGCCAAAAATTAATGTTGATGAAACAGCAGATGGAGAAGCATCTTCAATTTCTAAACCAACAAAGACTGTAACAAAACCTGTAACTGCCCCACCTAGTTCGGTAAAAAAAGCCGCTCCGGTTACAGTTACTAACCCAATTCCTCCACCACCTAAACCAAAAGCAGTTTTTAAAGGGGGTACCAGCACAACAACAAGTGGAAATAAAGCGGATAGTTATAATGGCATACAAAATCAAGGTGTAGCCGGTGGTAAAGGCGACCAAGGGAACCCAAATGGCAATCCCAATTCTGATAGTTACAAAGGAAATGCTGCGAGCGGAAAAGCAGGCAATGGAGGAAACGGTGGTGTAAGTATCAGAAGTGGTTTAGATGGCAGGCGTATTACCAAACTCCCTTCATTTGAAGATGAATTTAATGAAAATGCTAAAGTTGCAGTAGATATCACGGTTGATAAATCCGGTAACGTAACCTTAGCTGTAGTTAATCAGAAAGGTACTACTACCACTAACCAATCTATCAGAAATATAGCCTTACAAAAAGCAAGGAGCCTAAAATTAAGTAGTGGTAATGATGAGTCGCAAACAGGTACATTGGTTTTCAATTTTAAACTTCGCGGATAATTATTGTTGCATATTTGCAACAGATTATGAACTACCAACAAACAGTCGATTATCTTTTTAAAAAACTACCTATGTATAGTCGCATAGGAGCAATGGCATTTAAAAAAGACCTCACCAATACCATTCGATTATGCGAGGCAATAGGAAATCCCCAAAATCAATTTAAAGCCATTCATATAGCCGGCACAAATGGCAAAGGCTCTACCAGCCATATGCTTGCGGCTATTCTGCAAACGGCAGGATATAAAACAGGGTTATATACTTCTCCTCACCTTAAAGATTTTAGAGAAAGAATAAAAATAAATGGTCAATGGTGTGACGAAAGTTTTGTAACCGATTTTACAAAAAAAATCCAGCCCTTGATAGAAGAAATTGAGCCATCTTTTTTTGAGATTACCGTTGCTATGGCTTTTGCCTATTTTGCTAAAGAAAAAGTGGATGTAGCAGTGATTGAGGTCGGATTAGGTGGCCGTCTTGATAGCACCAATATCCTTACACCTGAATTGAGCATCATCACTAATATTGGGATGGACCATATGAATATGCTCGGAGACACACTTGAAAAAATTGCTTATGAGAAAGCAGGCATAATAAAGCAAGGTATACCGGTAGTTATTGGGGAAGTGATTAAAGAAACCCGAAATCTTTTTACAAACAAGGCAACAGAATTAAAGTCTCCCCTTATTTTTGCCCAGGAATGCAGATACACAACCGAAACAAAATATACACATCAACTGTTACAAGTTTGCGTGGTAGATAAATCAACAGACAATCACCAAACTTATGATTTGGATCTTACCGGTATTTATCAATTAAAAAATTTGCTAACGGTATTGGAAGCTTCTCATCAATTAAACTTGTTGGGCTGGGGCATAGAAACAAACACCATTCAAAAGGCTTTATCAAATGTTAAATACCTTACAGGTTTACATGGCAGATGGGAAATGATTAGGCAAAACCCTACAGTTATTATGGATGTGGCACACAATGAGGATGGTATTAAAGAATTACTAAAGCAAATAGAACTTACCAACCACCATCATCTACATATTATCATAGGAATGGTAAAAGACAAAGAAATCGATAACATACTTAAGCTATTACCCAAACAGGCAATTTATTATTTTACACAGGCACAAATTCCCAGAGCCTTAGAAGCTAAAAGTTTACAGCTCAAAGCTGAAAGTAATGGCTTAAATGGGAAAACATTCAGTGAAGTGAATTTGGCTTTGCAAAATGCTTTAACTCATGC
>JAYTSC010000588.1:0-1844 GCA_043745885.1 Bacteroidota bacterium
GTTATGCTTATTGGAATACTATGGAGTAAATGGAGTTATTTGATATTAATCTCAATTATTCATGGTGGTTGTTGGTTAGAATACCAGAAATTAGTTGGCCTCCTAGACCCTGATTATACTCAAATTAAACCACTTCATAAATACGGGATTATCATTCTTGGATGGGGAATTCTTTTATGGATGGCGGGAACAAATTATGCGCTATTAAATATTAATATGGCCGTAATTGGCTGGTCAATGTTCTGGCTGGGTTTACTGGCATTTGTGTTGAGTGATTTATTGCTATCAAAAAAAATAACACCCCGATTATGGGCTTATTCGGGATTGGGTATTTTGTATATATCGATCAGTTGTGGTTGTATGATGCTTTTTGTGGGGAACATGAATGGCGTATTCGGAGAGACTTATTTTTGGGTGATGCCAGCCTGTTTAATTACTTCTATCTGGATTAATGATACCATGGCTTATTTGGTTGGGTCTTTTTTTGGTAAAACCCCCCTTTCTCCCATATCTCCCAAAAAAACCTGGGAAGGAACCATAGGAGGGGCAGTGCTGGCCATACTTTTTGTTTCATTAGTTGGTTTTTACTCATTCGGGCTTCCTATGAAAGCCCTTTTATTTATATCAGTTACTGCTTCCATTTCGGGTACATTAGGTGATTTATTTGAAAGCAAACTGAAACGGCTGGCAGACGTTAAAGATAGTGGCAATTTTATGCCGGGTCACGGTGGCTTTTTGGATAGATTTGATTCTTTATTAGTAGCATCTACCTGCACATGGCTTGTTTTTTACTTTCTGTATTGATTAAGTAAAATTTTCGTTTCTTTTTTCTTTGTCAGTAAGTTATAAAAGGAAAGATGGCAACGCTGTGTGTATTGTTTCTATTTTATCAAAATTCCGTTTTACATTTGTACTTCAACTTTAGCCAATGATTATTCATAGAGAGGGATATAAAACGATTGCCATCACCGCATTATTTTTTGGACTGTTTAACCTTTTATCCTTTACTTTTTTAAGCGAGTCTTTACCTTGGTTGGCTATCGTACTATTTTTTGCGACGCTATTTTTTTTCTTATTTATTATTTCATTTTTTCGTATTCCCAATCGCGAGTTAACACTCAATGACCAACAAATCATCTGCCCCGCTGATGGCAAAGTTGTGGTTATTGAAGAAGTTATGGAAGTAGAGTATTTTAAAGACAAACGTATTCAGGTTAGTATTTTTATGAGTCCTGCCAATGTACATCTAAATCGTAATCCAATAAGTGGTGAAGTGATTTATAACCAGTACCATAAGGGTAAATACCTGGTAGCATGGCACCCTAAATCATCTACGGAAAATGAAAGATGGAGCGTGGTTACACGTAACAGTCATGGAGAGATATTGTATAAACAAATAGCAGGGGCAGTTGCAAAACGAATCTGTAATTATACTTCAGTAGGTCAGCAAGTAAAACAAACTGATGAGTATGGGTTCATCAAATTTGGTAGCAGAGTAGATGTTTTATTACCACTTTCTGCTAAAATAAATGTTAATCTGGAACAGGTTGTCAAAGGGGGAGTGACTGTATTAGCCACATGGTAGCCTCAAAAATGGTTATTTTAACAGATCAGTTTGTAAAAAAGTCATTATTAATCTTACATTTAGGATAGATTATTAAACAAATCAGATACACATGAAAAAATTATTCTTATTAGCTACAGTCGCTTTTTTAGTAACAGGTATTGCATTTGCACAAGATGGAAAAGACAAAAAATGTGAAAAGGCCTGCTGCAAAGACAAGAAAGAATGTTCAAAAGACATGAAAGATTGCAAAGACATGAAGAAGGATACTAAGCAAACC
>JAYTSC010000589.1:0-1504 GCA_043745885.1 Bacteroidota bacterium
CTGCAACTCTTTGTTGCCGGGGTATTTTACTTCAGGAGAGGGGTATTTCTTAAGCCAGGTATCGGCTTTTTTACCCATTTCACTTTCATGGCTCTTAACCAGCCAGGTGAATGACAATTGATAGACACAAATGACTATCAAAGCAATCGCAAAAAATCGCACTAAACCTTTCAGTTGCATATCAGTAACGGTTTACAAATTTTTTTAGAGCGGCAAAGATAGGGGAATGGGAATGAAATCTGTTATACGCCTATGAGTTTGGCTAAAATACATTTAAAGCTGCTAAGCGTAGTACCTTGCTAACAATATACATAAAGAAGTCTTTATCTATCCAATCCAGAAGTAAAGTCTATTTGTGCATTTGATTATATAATTTCTTGCTGCATTTGGACTAATACTTATTAAATAATTGTATAACTACTGTACCCAATAAAGTATTGTATATACATATTCTCCTGAATCTGCAAAGTCGTTTCCTCATAACTAAGATTATACATGTGTTTTATCATCAACACGCCCAGTACAAAATGACCATTTACATTTCTCGCTCGGTAGTTTTATTGTTCAATATTTTTGTGTTCACATTCAAAATACTGTCCCACAGTATCTGATCCAACAACTGAATCCAAGGATTGGTTGCTGACAACTTTTGAGTAAACAGTGTCTCAAATCCTTCCAAGTATAATTGTCAGGTACTTTGGTGTGAAAGTTTAGACGCATGCTTTTTTTAATGTTCTTGCCATATTTTCTTGCACTTAGTTGGCTCAATATAATAATTAATCCGCTAATTTTTATAGAGTTGAAGGTTATTCAGAAGTACCTTTTTAAGACCGGATATTTTTTAAAGCTACCCGTGTGGCTTCAATTGTTTTATCAAGGTCTTCAGTAGATAAAGCATTATTCAAAAACCAACTTTCAAAAGCTGAAGGAGGCAGATAAATACCCTGATCGAGCATGGAGTGAAAATATTGTTTGAACAGATCATTATTTGCAGAAGCCGCAGTTGCAAAGTCTGTAACCGGATGATCGCTGAAGTGCAAACTGATCATAGAACCGAATCGGTTGATGACAAATGGTTGTCCCCATTCATTCAATACTTTTTCTAATCCCTTGTGTAAGTAAGCAGTCTTGGCATTTAGCTCATCATAGATTGCCGGATTCGATTTTAACTCCTGCAATAGTGTATAACCGGCGATCATGGCAATCGGATTTCCGCTTAAAGTGCCTGCCTGGTATACGTTTCCGAGGGGAGCGATCTTTTCCATGATGACCCTTTTTCCGCCAAACGCACCAACTGGCAACCCCCCTCCAATCACTTTTCCATAAGTAACCAGATCAGCCTGGATATTCAGTTTTTCCTGTGCACCACCGGCTGATAAACGAAATCCCGTCATCACTTCATCAAAAATAAAAACGATAGCTTCTTCATCACAGATATTTCTCAAACCTTCCAGAAATCCCGGAGCCGGTAAAATGCATCCCATGTTTCCGGCAACAGGCTCTA
>JAYTSC010000590.1:0-1763 GCA_043745885.1 Bacteroidota bacterium
ACGTGGTAATGGGTTTTCTGCAGCTACTGATTTATGACCAAGATCGGTGCAAAAAGTTTCATGATCCATAATCGAAATAATTCTTGTGATGACCAATGCTGCATATTCAAAAGGTTCATCCGGCACAATATGTTTGTATCCCCAATCCCAGAATACAAAAGTACCGGGACTATATTGTACTCCCTTTCTTTTGGTATGTGTAGGAAAACTGGGAGATCCTCCAACGACTAGTTGTAAATTTTGTTTAGAAACGGATTCAATTTTATTTTTTAATTCTTCTACTCTGTCAAATGCTTCATCTGATCTACGACTTCTTTCAATAAAATCAGTATCCCTGATATGTCCATCATACCCATGTAATCCAATGATATTTATTCCGGGTAATAACTGCGCTCCTTTAAATAAGACCAATGCTTTTTCAGGTGTAATACCTGATCGGTTCATTCCCACGTTCAGATCAATAAAAACCGGTAATACTAAATGATGCGATACAAATAAGTTGGAAAGTATTTCGGCAGTCTGTAAATTATCAATGATACAGGAAAATTGCGTATTTGGGAATGTTCTCACTAATTGCAAAACTCTCTTTGCTTTCGGTCCTACCGGTTGGTGAGCAATTAAAACATTCTGCGCATTGATCATCCCTAACATTTCTGCTTCGGCTATCGTAGCGCATTTGAATTTATTGATGCCTGCAAGCAACATCATTTGACATACCTCTGCTATTTTATTTGTTTTTACATGTGGACGAAGTCTGTCTACATCCCCAGCCATTTTAATTAATCTGTGTATGTTTTCTTTTACAATTTGCGGATACACAATTAAGGAAGGGGAATCTAGATTTTCAACATTATTTATTTTATAGCAATTGTTCATAGTAAAGATGAATAATTCAAAAAAAATTTAAAATTTTAACATGGAAGATTGAACAAATATTCTTCGATGTTTATTTTTCACATAGTTCAAAAAGCGCTTCAATCTCTACTGGAATATTACCAGGTAAAGAACCCATGCCAACTGCACTTCTTACGCCAATACCATTTTCATTACCCCAGATTGCAGCAAATAATTCACTACAGCCATTAATGACAAAGGGGTGTTTTTCGAAATCAGGGGTGCATTGTACCATTCCCAAAACTTTGATGACTCTTTTAATACGATTCAGTGAACCCAGGTTTTCTTGAAGCGTTGCCAGAATGGCTAACCCAACCTGTCTGGCAGCTAATTTTCCCTCTTCCATGGTAAGGGTGTCACCTACACGTCCCATAATAAAAGATCCATCAGGTAGTAAAGTGCCATGCCCGGATACATAACAGTGCGTGCCATCGATCAACAAAGGTTTATAAACCCCTAATGGTTCTGGAGCAGGGGGTAAAACCAAATTTAATTTCGAAAAATTTTCTTCAGCAGTCATCGAATTGAATATTAGGGTTATAAATTTAATGGATGATTCCAAGCTATTAAAGTTAATTAAAAAAACCAAATTTTTAGGATCAATCCCTTTCAGTAAGAAAAGTCTATCATTACTAGTATACGAATAAGTTAAAACCTAGTGAAAATCATATTTCGGAATTATATCGGTTTCTAATTCTTATAATAAATTTTCACCACATTATTTTGTGAATTAATACATGTATAAATACCCTTGTTTCGGTTGTATAAAAACTGTTTATTTGTTGGGTAAATCTATTACATGAAGAATCTACTGTTTTGTCTCCTGCCATTGCTATCTATTCGATTGATTGCTCAAAAGATATATCAAC
>JAYTSC010000591.1:0-6348 GCA_043745885.1 Bacteroidota bacterium
CCTTTGAAACCTTCTTTACGAGCTTGTATGGCAATTGGTAAAGCGCCTTTAATGGGTTGTACAATACCATCTAAACTCAATTCTCCCATGATTACATAATCTTTTAAGCGATCGGGTTCTGATAGCTGTTCACTGGCTCCCAAAATTCCAATAGCAATCGGCAAATCAAAAGCGGAACCAGATTTTCTAATATCTGCAGGAGCTAGATTCACTACAATTTTAGTTCGTGGCATAAAGAACTCATTTGTTTTTATGGCACTTTCCGTTCTTTGCAAACTTTCACGAACGGCATTGTCCGGTAGGCCTACCATGTGGTAACCTTGTCCCATACTAACATTCACTTCGATGGTGATATTGATCGCTTCAACACCATATACAGCACTGCCAAAAGTTTTGACGAGCATATTAATTCATTTATTTTCTTTTCACGTTTTAGTAAATGTGTTACATACAAAGAAATATCTCTGTAACACTTTACGTTTACTTAAAAAAATAGTAGATACAGTATAAAGGGTAGGTTAACTTTTGAAAAGTTTTATAACTTTTTAAAAGTTGAAAGAGTAAGATACAATGTTAGAGATATTCAAAAATTAGGTATTTATACTTAATTCCATTGAATGGCAAAATATAAGCAGGGTATTTTTCCTATATTGGTTAGGTTATGCGGTATCATGGATGTCAGAAAAACCACATCGCCCCCATTTACTTTTTGGTGATCAGTCCCAATCTGCATTTCTGCATTGCCATCCAACATCAGAATAATTTCTTCATTTTTATGGGTATGTGGCTCATGACTTTTAAAGCCTACATTTAATTGGGTTACATGGATATCGAATCGGTTTAGCATGGTAGTTTGTCTGTCAAATAACTGACGTACCCCACCTTTATCGTGTGGTTTAAAAACCATATCATTCCAATTCATTACAAATGAATCACCTGCTTTTTTGCCTCTTTCTGCATTTGGTGTTTCTATAGAACGGTATTTCATTTCATATAATTCAGCTACTTTATCACCTGTATTTTTGATGCTTATTTTGTCGCCAGGTAAAACTACCACTACTGATCCACGATTGATACTGTAAGTTTGGTTATTGAGGTTAACTGTAACCGGACCATTTTTAATAATAAAGAAAAGCTCATTGCCATTTGTATTAGTTTTATAAGTAATTGATTTTCCTTTTGGAATGACAATGCCATTTATTTCATGTTGAGCAAGAACAGCGCCGGATCCGTTAAAAATATTTTTATTGATTATTTTATTTGTTATAACTGTTTTGGTAATGGTACTCAGCGAATTGTCCCAATTGTAAACTTTTGGGTTAATGGGAGTTGTTTGTGCAGATGCAATAAGACAAAATAGATATCCCAAAATGCTTAATCTAAATTTCATAGTTGATTATTTTTGATAAGTGGATGTAGTAGGATGAAAATTTTTCCAGGAATGCCAAAATTCCTGGTATACCTGTAATTGTTCTAATCTGCTTCCTTGTAAAGCACCATTAATGCAGGTTCCATTCAATTTCCAGGTAGATCGGGTTTGGGTGTCTTGCATAAGTTCTTTGGAGGAACCCGGTAAAAATTGTAGTATTTGTTGGTTTAGTTTTTTGTTGAGAGCATAAAAAGATTTTCCATTAGGATCAATGGTTACAAGTAATTGCGTGCCTGCCAAAGAATCCGAAATCATTCCCTGCTTAACTAAATCATTCCAATCGTAAGCTTTGCTTTTATTATTTATATTGATGCCCAATACCCAGGATTTCATTTTCCAAGATAAAGAATCGCGATGTTCCAATTTGCCTTTTATGATACCTTCGTCGAAGCCTTTTAAATCAGCATAATTTTTTGTAAAATTCGAATCTGGTTGTAATATTTCTGAATTTGGGTACAAATCAAGCCATTCACCCAATCGCATTTGTGCAGAAGGAATCTCTGTCAATTTTTCTCCTTTCAGTTTTCCGGTTATTGCTACACCGGTTGCCTGTGGCCACCAGCTTTTGGTGGTAGCGTCTTCAAATAAGGCATTAAAATGATCCATGCCCACTAATCGAAACTGTTCATTCTTGCCATTGATAAAAGGACTATATACCCGACCGGTACGGCAAACAGTACAATACGTAACCAGTATAGGCTGTTGTTGAATACTATCTTTTATTTGGTGATGGTAGCCAATGATTTCTATAGGATATGCTTTTGCCAGGTTATTATTGATAACCCCAATGATTAATTTATTTCTATCGGTGGTATCTTTTTGGCTATTGGTAAATAGAATTTGTTTGGGTTCATGAAACATTTTGTCTGCGAGGAAGCGAAAATTAAATAAAAAGTAGATAAATCCATACAATAAAATAGCTAAAATCAATGTTGTTTTGCCCCATCTGTTTCCATTAGAAAAAGTGGACCGAACCGGACCAACAATCAATATAATTCCAATTATGCGAAGCCACCATATATTATTGTGTAAAAAATAAGCAATGGAGATAACATTAAATTGTTGACTACCCGGAAAGGGCATAATAAAATATACTTTTGTAATTTCTAGCAAGATTAAATACACAAGGCCAATAATCAGCCCCAAAGACTTTCTCATAAGAAAACCATTTTAAAGGAAAGGTATGAAATATTTTACCTGCAAATGCACAGATATGATGATTCTGCCCTATCAATTTAGATCAAAAGAAAAACTAGCCAATATTCCGGAAAGAAATTATAATTTATTTAAAAGATCTACTACACCTTCTTTCCTTAAAATCAAATAGCCCAATCGATCGTTACTGATACCCTCTTTTAGCTGATAACTGAAAAGTAATTCGTCCTCTTTTACAGAGGTTTCAAAAAAATGAAACTGAATATTTTCATATTTTTTCAAGTCGTCACCAATTTCATATAAGTGGGTAGAAAGAATAAAAAGAGCAGTTTTCATTTTTCGAAGCCCTTCAATTACAGAAGTACTACATTTTACTGCATCTTGCTGGTTGGTTCCTTTGAATAGTTCATCAATCAATATTAACCAGTTTTTACCATCACTGATTTTCTCAATAGTATTTTTAATTCTTTGTACCTCATTAAAGAAAAAACTTTCTCCTTTAGAAAGATTATCTACTACTTGAATATTGCTTAAGAGTCCATCAAAATAACTTAGTTGCATTTCTTTAGCTGGTACACCAATGCCTAAATGCGCCAAATAAACGGATACGCCAACTGCTTTAATAAAAGTGCTTTTCCCGGCCATATTGGCCCCGGTAAGGAAAAGGAAATTTTTATCGACGGATAATTCTATGTTGCAGGTTACCGGTAAATCCAAAAGTAGGTGGTACAATTCATTTGCTTTAATATAAGGTTCTTCACTTTGCCTAATTTCTGGAAAATGATAATCATATTTTTTACATGCCCAAGCGATACTCAAATAGGCATCAAATTTGCTATAAATTTCGACCAATTCAGCACTTTGGTTTTTGAAATGGTATCGAATAAAATTACCGTACTTAATAATTTGTTGCGGAGAAAGGTTTTTTTTCTCTTCATCCAGCATTTCTTGAATCATGGGTTTACTTAGTAAAGTGGCCATTCTGGAAGTCCAAAACGAAAGTTGCTTACTTAAAGTCAGGTCTTGCAAAAGAGTAACGATTTGATGTAATCCTTTTGTAAAATTGATGGTATGTTCTACTGTATAACGAATTAGTGAATAATCCGGGCCATTCAGTAATTTATAAAGTTGGCTATTTAGGGTATTCGGATATTTGGCAAAAGCGGCGATTTGGGTTTCATAATATCTTTCAATCACCATGATGGTACCATTCGTTACCTTTATTGGCCATTGATTAGCAACCTCCATTAATTGACGTATGGTTTGCTGGGTATCCAGAATTAGGTCAACCGAATTCAATGGATTTCCCATTAGGTAGCGAAGGTATTCTCTGCCCCCATTGGTTTGGGTATGGTTAAAATGGTTAAACACAGATTGCTCTTCATCAGAATGAAAAATGGAAAGATCTGCGAGAGTGGTTTTGTCTACCTGCATAGAATTAGTTTGGAGTTTGGAGTTTGGGGGTCTGGAGTTAGGAGAGGAGGTTATTTTGAGTACTATACACTAAGACTTCTTTCCAACTCAAATACTTACCTATCAAATTCCATTCGCATACCTTGCTGAGATTCATTAAACGCGCCTTTTCCATAAGCCAAATGACCATTTATAAAAGTGTGTGTAATGCTTGAAGGAAATTCAAAACCTTCTAAAGGGCTCCAACCACATTTATAAAGGAGGTTTTCTTTGCTTACTATGTTAGGCTGATTTGGATTTACCAATACCAAATCTGCATAATAACCTTCTCGTATATATCCCCTTTCTTTGATTTGGAAACAAGTGGCTGGGGCATGGCTCATTTTTTCTGCCACTTTTTCAATACTAATTTTCCCTTCTTTTACATAATACATCATTAATTGTAAGGGATGTTGAACCAGCGGCAAACCAGCATATGCTTCTTCATAAGAAACCTGTTTTTCTTCCCAGGTATGTGGTGCATGATCTGTGGCGATAATATCCAAACGGTCATCTAAAAGTCCTTGCCATAATGCTTCCCGATTTTTTGGAGCCTTGATGGCGGGATTGCATTTAATTTGATTACCTAATCTGGGGTAATCATCACTGGTAAAATGTAAATGATGTACACAAACCTCTGCAGTAATTCGTTTCTCTTTGAGTGGTAGCATATTAGAAAATAATTGCAATTCCTTCTCGGTACTAATATGTAAAATATGTAATCGGCTATTATGTTTTTTGGCAAACTGGATAGCCCGGAAAGAAGATTCAAAACAGGCTTCTTCATTCCGGATAATGGGATGATCTTCCGGAGACAATTCTTTCTTTACATTTTTTATTTTTTGTAAATTGTTTTTTATTATGGTTTCATCTTCACAATGCGTAGCAATTAGCAATTCACTTCCCGCAAATACCTTTTCTAGTTGTAAAGGGCTGTCTACTAATAAATTTCCTGTTGATGCGCCCATGAAAATCTTTATACCACATACTTTTTTCTTTTTTTTATTTGTTCTGAGTATTTCTTCAATATTCTCATTTGAAGTACCCATAAAAAATGAATAATTGGCTATTGATGTTCTATCGGCAATAGTATATTTATCCTCCAATAATTCTTGGGTAAAAGCCGGAGGGTGCGTGTTGGGCATTTCCATAAAACTGGTTACCCCACCGGCTACTGCTGCCTTCGATTCTGTGTAGATGGTTGCCTTGTGGGTTAATCCGGGTTCTCTAAAATGAACTTGGTCATCAATAACCCCGGGAAGTAAAAACTGATCTTTACCATTGATTTCAATACTGGCTTCTTTTGTATCAATGGATGAAGCAATTTTCTCAATCCTGCCTTTTTTTATCAGGATGTCTCCAAATTTTTTTACTCCTTCATTAATAATACATGTGTCTTTTATAATATATTGATTCATATTGCAGGAATTTATTGACAAGATACTGGATCAATCATTAATTCTGTATATAGGTTTCTACTTTTTTATTTTCAATTAATCATCGATTCTTTGAGCAAATCAAATTTCTATTAGTCTTCGAAGTGAATAGAAAATATGATCATCCTTGAAAGAATTTGGTCAAGCACATTCGAATATTTCAAGTTGGGATCCAACTGGTGGAGGTTGGATAAGCCATTACTGATTTTAATCTCAGGAGAAATGGTTACAAAAGGGAGATAAAAATTAAAGCCCAGACCCAATTCAAAGCCAAAATCGCCCGCTTTGAGTTTAATAATATCATCTACATTTCTGGCAGATGAATTGCTGGAAAGGTCAATATCATATTTGAGTCCTCCCAACATATAGGTTCTGAAATTACCAATCCTGTCTGAATTAAATTTAATCTGCAATGGAAAACTCACTAATGTTGAAGGCAGTATTTGCCTTGTAAAAGAAGGTTCGCCAGGCTTTGTTTTATTAAGGCTATAGGAAATGTATTTTGATCCGCCAATGATGAGTTGTGGGTTAATTCGGATCTGAAAATGATCTGAAAGTCTGGCGGTAGCCATTAAACCCATTGCAATTCCGGCACTTGTACCCGGTTCGGCAACAAAAATACTATCGCTAAGTAAAAACTGGTCAGATTTTGAAATATGTAAAAAAGAATAATTGTAGCCTAATGTAAGCCCAAAATAATAAACCAAATCATCATGGTTACGACGATAAATCTCTTTCTGTGCACTTACTTGAGAGGCACAGAAAACAAAGATGAATACAAGCAGGACTATTTGCTTCCGCAGTATATAGTGCATATTCCGAAACTAAGTTTTTTCAAATAGGTTTGGGTAAATCCTGCTTCATGCATAATGTTTA
>JAYTSC010000592.1:0-2314 GCA_043745885.1 Bacteroidota bacterium
GCAAAAGCTTCATTTAACTCAATTAAATCTAGGTCACTCACTTTTAAACCTGCTCTATGTAAGGCTTTTGAGGTGGAAGGCACAGGTCCCATACCCATAATTGAAGGATCAACTCCTGAAATAGCCATACTTACAATTCTGGCAATGGGTTGCAGATTAAATAGTTTTACTGCTTCTTCACTAGCCAATAACATAGCGGAGGCTCCATCATTAATTCCCGAAGCGTTACCGGCTGTTACTGTTCCGTTAACTGCAAAGGCAGGTTTTAGGCTTGCTAATTTTTCTAAACTTGTTTGTCTGGGATGTTCGTCCAAATTAAACCAACTAATCAGGCGATCTTTCTCCATTTCCACTGCAGCTATTTCATTTTCCCATTTTCCTGAATCTAGTGCTGCAAAATATTTTTGTTGCGATGAGAAAGCGAAAACATCCTGTTCTTTACGGGTAATATTCCATTCTTTTGCTACATTTTCAGCCGTTTCGCCCATAGTGAATGGAGGATATAATTCAGCCAATCTTTTATTGGTAAAGCGCCATCCCAAAGTAGTATCATAGGTTTCAAGCTTACGGCTCCAGGATCCTTCATTTTTAGCAGTTACAAAGGGGGCCCTTGTCATACTTTCTACACCACAGGCAATATAAAACATCCCTTCATTACACATAATGGCTCTTGCAGCATCCATGATGGCCTGTAATCCACTGGCACACAATCTGTTAACTGTATTTCCGCCAACACTTACCGGCAAACCGGCTAATAAGGCAGCCATTCTGGCAACGTTGCGGTTATCTTCTCCCGCTTGGTTGGCTGCACCGGCAATTACATCCTCAATTTTTGTGGGATCAATAGCAGGGTTCCTTTGTAATAATGCAATGATGGTACTTGCTAAGAGATCATCCGGACGAATTGTACTTAATTTTCCACCATATCGACCAATAGGCGTTCTAACTGTATCAATTATATAACATGTTTTCATAATTCAATTCGGCTTTATAAAGTCCAATTTATGATGCAAGGTATTATTTGTATTACAAAAATACCCCTTCCCTTGGTCAATGGGTTATCTTTACAAAATGAATGCCCCTTTACCTAATATACGTCACTTGAGTATTACTGACTTGGAAGCTTATTTTGAATCAATTGGAGATAAGCGTTTTCGGGTAAAACAAGTACATGAATGGATCTGGCAAAAACATGCCCATAGTTTTGAGGAGATGAGTAACTTAAGCAAAGAGTTAAGAGCCAAACTTTCTGACAAATTTTCACTTCCTGCATTAAAAGTAGATACCACCCAATTTAGTGATGATGGAACCATAAAAAGCCGGTTTAAAACCTATGATGGCCATTTAATTGAAGGGGTATTGATACCTACAGATGAAAGAAAAACTGCTTGCGTTTCTTCACAAATTGGATGCAGCCTGAGTTGTAAGTTTTGTGCAACCGGTTATATGGATCGAAAAAGAAACCTTACTTATGATGAAATTTATGACCAGGTGGTTATGATCAATCAACAAAGTGAAAAAACATTTGAGAAAAAAATTTCCAATATTGTTTTCATGGGGATGGGTGAACCCTTAATGAATTATGACAATGTATTAAAATCCATTGATCGAATTACGGCAACGGATGGATTGTTTATGAGCCCTAAGAGGATTACTGTTTCAACAGCGGGTATTGCCAAACAAATTAGAATGCTGGGAGATGATAAAGTACGGTTTAAACTGGCGCTTTCTTTACATGCGGCCAATGATGCTAAAAGAAACCAGATCATGCCCATTAATGAAAGCAATAACATTAAAGTATTGATAGAGGCATTGAATTATTTTTATAAACAAACCGGTAATGAGATCACTTTAGAATATATTCTTTTCAAAAATTTGAATGATTCTGAAAAAGATGCCGAAGAACTTACTAAAGTTTTCAGACAGATTCCGGCCGATCTAATTAACATTATCGAATACAATCCCATTGATGCTTTCCGTTTCACCAAACCTGATGAAGAAGGTATACAAACCTTTATGGACATTTTAGACACCAATAAAGTAAATGCCCGTTTACGGAGAAGCCGGGGGAAAGACATTGATGCAGCTTGTGGGCAGTTAGCAAATAAAGGGAAGTAGGGGGAGGAGCAGGTTTGGAGTTTGTGGTTTGTGGTTTTTAAGCAAACTTTAATTAGCTGACAACCAACCGCAATAACTTAACTACAGACCACAAACTACAAACCACAAACTTTACTAATTCCTGTTGAAAAACAGCAAAAAACAAAGCAATGAAAAAACGTACAGACAATTTTGACAAGTTTGCCAACCAGAAAAA
>JAYTSC010000593.1:0-2321 GCA_043745885.1 Bacteroidota bacterium
TAAAACCATGGTGGATGGTGCTGCTTACCAGCAAATCCAAAAACCATTGTACATTAATTGCCATTCAGGAAGGGACTTTTTTTCCATGGAGGAAAATGGAAAATTTATTGAATACACTGCTAAGGTTGCAAAAGAAACGGGTATTGTTATTTGCCACGAAACGCATCGGAGCCGTATTTTATTTGCTGCACATGTGGCAAAGCAATACATCCTGAAATATCCTGAACTACGAATGACACTCGATATTTCGCATTGGTGTAATGTGCATGAAACCTTGCTTCATGATCAGGAAGAAACGGTTCAACTGGCAATTAGCAGAGTTGACCATGTGCATGCAAGAGTAGGGCATCCAGAGGGTCCACAGGTAAATGATCCACGAGCACCTGAATGGGAAACTACGGTAAAAAGACATTTGGAATGGTGGGATGCTGTTGTTCAGACAAAAATTAAAGTGGGTACAAATAAACTCACTATTCTAACAGAATTTGGACCCCCGGATTATATGCCCACATTACCTTACACTAGACAACCCCTTGCCGACCAATGGGCAATTAATGAATACATGATGCAATTGCTCCGTAAAAGATATCTTCCTTCCTGATGCGTATACTGATTGAGTTTTTCGGCCGTATCCACCTTGCATTGGTTCATTTGCCCATTGGGTTCCTGTTGCTTGCTTTATTTTTTCAGTGGTTGAGCAGAAAAGAAAAATACTTTGTTATTTTACCTGCAATAAAAATTGCATTTTTATTAGGGGTGATCAGTGCGGTACTTTCATGTTTGTCAGGCTTGACCTTGTCTTTTGGTGGAGACTATGATGAATCAACATTAGGATATCATAAATGGATGGGGATTTCTGTAGCTGTGGTTTCTATGATTGGGTACTGGTTTGCTGACAAGCCTCTCTCTACAATAAAAAATGCAATCTCAATTGCATTGCTATTCATGGTTATTATTACCGGACATTTAGGCGGCACCTTAACACATGGAGATGGGTTTTTGACAAAAGGATTATTTGTAGCTCAATCGGATAGTATTAAAACAGCTAGAAAAGTAATACCCAACGTACAAGAGGCGATTGTGTATTCAGATATTATTCAGCCAATATTTACTGATAAATGTGGCAGTTGTCACAGTGCCAAAAAACAAAAAGGCGGCTTGCGTTTAGATGGGCAGGATTGGATTATAAAGGGAGGGAAAGAAGGCAAGGAATTTATTTCCGGAAACCCCGATAACAGTGAAATATATAAACGTGCAGTGATGGATCCATTGGAGGAAAAACATATGCCTCCCAAAGGAAAGCCACAATTATCCGAACAGGAAAAAAAACTAATTCACTGGTGGATTAGCAGTAATGCCGGCTTTACAAAAAAAGTAAATGAAGTTGCACAGCCTCTACAAATTATTCCGGCTTTACTTGCCATGCAATCTGCTGTTGCGACTATGCAAAAGCCTTCCATTCCTGAAACCGGCGTTGACAAAGTTTCTCCACGTATTCTTGATTCACTTCGAAATGCAGGAATCATTGTATTATCGGTAGGGAGTAACAGTAATTATTTATCTGCCAATTTTGTAAGTATTCCAAAAATTACCGATAGGGTGGTTGCTATGTTGCAACTCATCTATAAGCAATTGGTATGGCTAAAACTGGGCTATGCAGATTTGTCTGATAATTCCTGGAAAGTAATTGGTCAATGTACCCAACTTACCCGTTTAAGTATTGAGCACACAAATCTTTCTGATGTTCAAATAATAAATTTAACATCCTTGAAAAATCTGCAATATTTGAATCTGGTGGGTACAAAAATAACTGTGAAGGGTGTGGAGCAACTAAAAGGTATTGTTACTTTAGAAAATTTGTATATCGGGCAAACAATGATTAAGGCTAATGATTTTATCTTTCTGCAAAAACAATTTTCTAAAACAGTGGTAGATTCTGGTAATTACCATCTTGAAAAAATAGCCTCAGACACCCAGTTACTGAAGGCGCCTCAAGTGAAGAATTAATTAGTAATTAGTAATGAATAGTTAGTAATGTGAATCAAGGGTTGAAATACCAGAAATAGAGCCATAGGCTCGAAATATTTTGTAGCAACGGATTTTAATCCGTTGTAAGTATAGCCAGGTTGTTCTAATAGTGCCGTAGGTACGGTATATATTGTATTTTATATGGATCGAACCTACGGTTCTTATGATGGGTTGTTAACTTTATTCAACGGATTAAAATCCATTGTTACAATATTTATCGAGGCTCCGCCTCTACAATAGAATAATCTTACAATTTCAACCCTTGTTCGCATTAGTAATTAGTTAGTTAAAAA
>JAYTSC010000594.1:0-2254 GCA_043745885.1 Bacteroidota bacterium
TGATTCTGTGAAATTATTCAAAAGTTCATAAAATTCTCAGCCTAATTTGATAAAAGTGATATATTGTTTTAGATTTAAGTCTAGTTGTGATCATCATGAACCGATAAAAGCGTAAGATGCGTATTTATAAAATACAAACAACAAAAATGAAATTGGATAGATGAGTGAAGAGTCTATTCTCAAAAAAAAAAGATGCTATGTCAGATTCAACGAATGTAAACAAACCCAAAGGAGAAAACTTTGTGTACGATGCCATTGTCATTGGTTCGGGTATCAGTGGGGGATGGTCGGCTAAAGAATTGTGTGAAAAAGGATTGAAGACACTTTTGTTGGAAAGAGGAAAAGATGTTGTTCATCTCAAAGACTATCCTACTGCTACTAAAAATCCCTGGGATTTTACGCATCGTGGTAAAGTGCCTCCACCTATAGCCAAAGAAAACCCTGTACTTAGTAAATGTTATGCTTATGGTGAGGCTACTGAACATTTTTTTGTAAAAGACAATGAGCACCCATATGTTCAGGAAAAACCATTCGATTGGATTCGAGGTTATCAAGTTGGAGGCAAATCATTGTTGTGGGCAAGACAAACACAGCGATGGAGCAAATATGATTTTGAAGGCCCTGCAAGAGACGGATTTGCTGTTGATTGGCCTATTCGCTACGATGATTTAGCTCCTTGGTATTCACATGTAGAATATTTTGCCGGAATCAGCGGAAATAAAGATGGCGTAGAAACTTTGCCCGATGGTGATTTTTTACCTCCCTGGGAAATGAATTGTGTTGAGATAGAAATGCAGAAAAAAATCATGGCTGGTTATAAAGATCGTCATGTGGTACAAGGTCGTTGTGCACACCTTACCCAGCCCCGTGATATTCATATTCAACAAGGTAGAAACCAATGTCAGGCCCGAAGTTTATGTGAAAGAGGTTGTCCGTTTGGAGGCTACTTTAGTTCTAATTCCAGTACCATTCCCTGGGCACAGAAAACAGGAAACCTTACGATGCAAACAAATGCAGTAGTGCATTCCATTATTTATGATGAAGAAAAACAAAAAGCGATTGGTGTTAAAGTAATCGATAGGGAAACTAAAAAGGTGACCGAATATTATGCCAAGATTATTTTCGTAAACGCTGCCTGTTTAAATACCAATCTAATTTTACTCAATTCTACTTCTAAACGTTTCCCCAATGGATTAGGCAATGATAATGGTCTATTGGGAAAATATATTGCCTTTCATAATTACAGAGGTAGTCTAACCGCATCTTATGATGGCCCCAAAGATAAATATTATTATGGCAGAAGACCCACTGCAGTGATGATGCCCAATTTTAGAAATGTTTACAAGCAGGAAACAGATTTTTTAAGGGGATATATGGTTCATTTTACTGCTAGTCGTGGAAGAGCTGCTGCCGATGGAATTGGTGCAGCATTTAAAGAAACCATTTCTGAGGCCGGCGACTGGCATATTTATATGATGATGCAGGGAGAAACAATACCCAAAGAAACCAATCATGTGCGATTAAGCAAAGACAAGAAAGATGCCTGGGGAATTCCACAATTGATTACTTCAGTTGATTATGATGAGAACGATGAGAAATTATTACAAGATTTTTTAACACAAGGTGCCGAAATGTTACGGAAATCAGGATGCACTAATATTACACCGCATGATAGTAAACAAGCACCGGGATTAGACATCCATGAAATGGGTGGGGTTCGTATGGGGAAAGACCCCAAAACTTCTTTATTGAATGAATGGAACCAATTACATCATTGTAAAAATGTTTTTGTTACAGATGGGGCATGTATGGTATCTACCAGTACGCAAAATCCATCCTTAACCTTTATGGCTATTACGGCTAGGGCTGCCAACCATGCTGTGGAAGAGTTTAGGAAAGGAAATCTATAAATCAAATGTAAAGGTACTTAAATTTTCGTATATTGAATTTCTCTGCTACTCGGCGGTTGAATTATAAAAATAAACGCAGAGACAGGGAGGCGCAGAGAGATTTTTTTTTCATATTCAAATAAAAACAATGGCAGCAGATTCTACAAAACTCAATAACAAAGCAAAAGCACAAAATACCTATGATGCCATTGTAGTTGGCTCCGGTATTAGTGGAGGCTGGGCTGCGAAAGAGCTTACCGAAAAAGGGTTGAAAGTATTAATGCTTGAGCGAGGAAGAGATTATCAGCATATCAAAGATTATGCTACTGCCGCAAAAGATCCTTGGGAATTTGAGCACAGAGGAA
>JAYTSC010000595.1:0-4086 GCA_043745885.1 Bacteroidota bacterium
GTAGAAATATAAATATCAAAACTTGTATCTGGAACTACAATAGCTAATCTCACATCAAATTCTTCACAGTAAACGGTTATTTGGTTAGATTCTCCCCACATAGTCAATATTTCTCGAATACAGCGCATTCCCTGATTTGCCTGGCCTTCGTAAAGATCCAAAATGGCTATTCGTATATTTCTTTTTTCAGTAACATTCATAAACATAAATTGCAAAAATTTTCCGATGAACAATTGAAAACATAAAATACGCCTAACTCCAGACTTCTAACTCCAAACTTTTACAAGTATTTCAAATTTGTTTTCGGTGTCAATTCCAACAATGTATGGTACATTAATTTAATGGTTTCTTCTATGTCACTTTTATGTATCATTTCTACAGTCGTATGCATATACCTCAGAGGAATAGAAATTAAAACAGAGGGACATCCGTCATTTGCATAGGCAAAACTGTCTGTATCTGTTCCCGTTGTTCTACTTAAAGTTCTTAACTGAACAGGAATTTTGTTCTTTTCTGCAACACTTTGTACAACGGCTAACAATTTATTATGAATGGCAGGGGCATAAGCCAATGATGGACCTTTTCCACACTGAATATCTCCTTCAATGGCTTTACTGATTAGGGGTGTACTGGTATCATGGGTTACATCTGTAATAATGGCAATATCAGGTTTAATGCGACGGGCTATCATCTCGGCACCCTTTAGGCCTATTTCTTCTTGAACAGCATTTACAATATATAAGCCATAAGGAAGCTTTTTCTTTTTCTCTGAGAGCATTCTGGCTACTTCTGCTATCATAAATCCTCCCACACGGTTATCAAAAGCCCGGCCAATGAAATAATCATAGGCCAATTCATCAAATCCTTCTTCATAGGTAACTACTGCGCCGACATGTATTCCGAGTGCCTCTACTTCTTTTTTATTTCTGGCACCACAGTCTAGGCATAGATTATCTACTTTAGGTAACGGTTCCTTTTGATCAGGGTTACTCATCCTAGTATGTATGGCAGGCCACCCAAAAACAGCTTTTACCGGTCCTTTTTTACCATGAATCCAAACGCGTTTGGCCGGGGCTATCTGGTGGTCTACGCCTCCATTTCTTTTTAGGTAAATCAGTCCTTGTTCATTGATATAATTAACAAACCAACTAATTTCATCGGCATGGGCTTCAATAACCACTTTAAATGGGGCGGTAGGGTTAATAACACCCACAACAGTGCCATATGGGTCACTGAAATGGGTATCAATGTAGGGTTTTAAGTATTCTAACCATATTTTCTGTCCGGCAGTTTCAAAACCAACAGGGGAGGGGGTGTTTATATATTTTTTTAAAAATTGTAGAGATGCATGAGAAAGAATTGATTTTACGTTAGCTTTTTTTGCCTTTGCCATTTGATTTATTTTATGAGTGAAATACCAATGATACCGCAAGCCGCTTTTACAAGCATGAGTCCGTCAATGATTGCAAGGTAATAGAGAATGCTTTTACGACGATACATTGAGTAGGCAACAATTATCAACAAAATAAAAGGAAAGGTGTTAATGAAGATTCTTGCTAATGGAAAATCTTGTAAAATTGCGTATAAAATAAATGTTCCCAAACCTATTAAACTCAGGGGTATAAGGATATAAAAAATGGTTTTCCGCAAGCCAAACCTTACCACAAATGTTTTTAGCATCTGGTTATGATCAGCCGCATAATCTTTAATATCGAACATGATACTAAGCACTGTTATATACATAAAATTTTTAATGAATAGTAACATCCCAATTAATTGGAGTGAATAAACTGTTTGATTTTCAATAGAATTAAAGATAATTGGATAAATCGTAACAATTCCTGCCCAAACAAATCCGATAACCAAGGGTTTTAACCAACCCTTTTTACGCAGGTTATGCGTAATTCCTTTACCAGTTTCAGTTCCATAATAAAATAGGGCTACCAGTGGGAAAATAAGCAGAAATAAATAAACGAAAAGTGGTGCTTTTTGTAAACTAAACCGATAGGTATACAACAGATAAATAAATAGGAAGATAAAAAGAAAAGCAAAGAAAAACTGGGATTTTGAAACTTGCTTTTTGTATTGCCGATACCAAACGGATCTTTTATTTGAAAAGCCGCCATCAGGTTCTGCAACATAGGCATGTGTATAATACAATACAGTCCCCGAAAAAAGTAGCAGATAATAGAGGATACTGTTTAAAGTGCTATTTTGTTGCAAAGAGGATTCTATCGATAAACCGATGGCACAAATGCCATAAAAATAGTTTCCAAAAAGAAGAAATCGGATAAAGTCTTTCAAGACTTGTTATTTTAGTAACACGATATTTTCAGAAGAAATGGTGTCACTAACATTTCTATTTTTGTCTTGGAGCCAGAACCTGAAATAAGCTGTGTCATTCTTAGTGCCGCACCCAACAATTGGACTATAACCAGGCACATTTGCATTATAAGCATATCCTATTTCTAAAATTCCTTTCAGTTGGGCTGTTGGGGTAAAAAAGGGCACCCTATTTCTACTGATAAACTGGGCTCCAGGGGTTTGAGGACAGGTTCTTGATATTTTTTGAACCCATAATGTATCCTGTATATCCCCTTCCGCATCAGTGAACCCAATGTTAAATAAAAGAATATCTCCCTGTTTTAATAGGGTAGAACTAACACTTTTAATGGAGATCTGCGGTTTAGTAGTATAGGTATCTTTATTACATGCATAAAATATGACGGGTATTGCCAATAGTATCAATATTTTTGTCTTCATACTTTTCATTATCAGTCAAATTTACTTAAAACAATACAATACAAAGCGGTGCATTCATTTGATGTTAACAATATTTTCACTATTACCAACAATTCATCAGCATTTGATGACCAATGTGTTCAAAATTTCCAGTACCAGTATACCCATAATTTAGTGTATAAACAATGGTGTGAACTAAACAATCTTAACCCATCTAATGTAAAGACATCTAAAGACATACTTGCGTTGCCTATTTCACTATTTAAGACACACCCCATCATCACAACAAATTCCTTGCCCGAATTTGTATTTGAAAGTAGTGGAACTACACAAACTAACCTAAGTAGGCATTGGGTAGCTGATCCGGGTATTTATCAACAAAGTTTTATGAGGGCTTTTCAACTTTTTTATGGTGATATTGAGGATTGGTGTATTCTGGGTCTATTACCATCTTATCTAGAAAAGAAGCATTCTTCATTAGTAATGATGGTTGATGAATTGATTAAATTGAGTGGTCATGAACTAAGTGGCTTTTACTTAGATGATCACGAAAAACTATCCCATAACCTACAAATTCTCGAGTCCAGGCATCAAAAAACACTACTTATTGGTGTGACATTTGGATTATTGGAATTCGCGAAATCATTTCCACAACAATTAAAATATACCCTTGTCATGGAAACAGGTGGTATGAAAGGCAGGCGAAAGGAAATTACACGGCAGGAAGTACATCAATTATTGTCTGAAAGATTAGGTGTTGAAAAGGTTCATGCTGAATATGGAATGACAGAATTGCTTAGCCAGGCTTATTCCAAAGGGGAAGGCAGGTATATTTGTCCGCCTTGGATGAAAGTATTGGTACGTGATGAAGAGGACCCGATGATAGTAAAAACCACAGGTACAGGCATTTTACAGGTTATTGATCTAGCCAATATCTATAGTTGCTCTTTTATAGCTACTGAAGACATGGGTACGGTTTATGAAGATGGAAGTTTTGAGGTTTGGGGAAGGCTGGATAATAGTGATATGAGAGGTTGTAGCTTGTTGGTGGTTTAATTAATTAACAATTGCTTTGTAGCCGACTTACTGATAAACCTAAATCTGTATTCCAAACAAAAAGCTACTCCAGACTTCTAACTTTTAACTCCTAACTCCTATATTTGCACACCTGAATAAATTATTATTTATTAAAAGCCCAGGTGGCGAAATTGGTAGACGCACTGTGTTCAGGTCGCAGCGTTCGCAAGGATGTGATGGTTCGAATCCATTCCTGGGCACCAGATAACCCCATACAGTTTCTTAATAGTAAAAATTAGTATGGGGCTTTTTTATGAATGTAACAAG
>JAYTSC010000596.1:0-4711 GCA_043745885.1 Bacteroidota bacterium
TTTTTTACACTTTTTAAGATTACTCAATAAATGATACATTTGTTTACTAAGTTTATTTATGGCCAGTAACAATACTCTTCCCATTCAGCTTTCTAATGAGCAAGCTGGGGCCCTTTGTTTTGAGCATTACCAAATATCCGGTATTGTGAGCAATTTACCGGGAGAGCTGGATCATAATTTTAAAATTGAAATTGATGAGAAGACCTGTTATGTTCTTAAAATTAGTCGCCCTGATACAGACCCCTCCTATCTCGAATTTCAAGAAAAATTATTATTGTATATTCTGGATAAAAAACCGGCAATACTTTTTCCGGAAATTATTAAAACGAGTGATGGACAGTATTCTTTTCATTATATCGATGAAGCCAAACAGGAACGAAGGGTAAGATTGATCAAATGGATTCTGGGTAGGTTATGGTCCGGCGTGAATCCCCAATTGGATAATTTGCGCTACAGTCTGGGCGAAACCTGTGGTGAGATAACAAAAGTATTGGTAGATTTTGCGCATCCCATGGCTACTCGAATATTTGACTGGGATATTGCGCAAGCAAGTTGGACTTATTCGTATATCAATTTATTTTCTACAAAAAAGAAAGAATGCATTTCTTTTTTTACCGATCAATTCCAAAATAACGAAATAGAATTTCGATCATTTCGAAAATCGGTCATCCACAATGATGCCAATGATAATAATATTATTGTTAATGATGACTTATTAAACCCATCAGTTACCACCATTATTGATTATGGTGATGCTACTTATTCACAGACTATTAATGACTTGGCAGTGGCCATCGCATATGCTGTGATGGATCATTCCGATCCACTGGCGGCTGCCTTACCTATCGTACAAGGATACCATAATAAATTCCCTTTATTTGATGAGGAGTTGAAAGCATTATATGTATTAGTAGCTATTCGATTAGTCATTAGTGTTACTAAGTCTGCAATCAATAAACAAAAAGAACCCCACAATAGCTATTTACAAATCAGCGAAAAACAAGCCTGGGCTTTATTATACAAATGGAAAAAAATTCCAAATGTATGGGCATACTATTCTTTTCGGTCTGTTTGTGGATTTACGCCACTCCCACATGAAAAATTATTCGCAGAATGGGTCAATACACAACGGTTTAGTTTACATGATTTGTTTCCTTCACTTAATTTTACTGAAACATTGGCCCCGGATTTAAGTATCGGCAGTCTTTTTCTGGGAAATTTTTCCACTTTTGAACATTTGGATGCATTCGAATATCGCATGCTGCAATTGCAAAGAAAGCATCCCAATGCGTTATTGGCGGGGGGCTATTTAGAAGCAAGGCCTGTGTACACAACCGATGCTTTTAAAATACAATCTAATAACGGGCCGGAATACAGAACTTATCATTTAGGAACGGATTACTGGCTACCTGAGCAGACAGCTATTCATGCAATTTGTGATGGTGAAATCGTTTGTAGTATTGATACAGCCATTGACAAAGATTATGGGCCTATGCTGATTATTAAACATAGCATTCATAAAGAACTTTTCTTTTACACTTTGTATGGTCATTTGAGTAAAGAATCTTTACTAAACAAAAAGCCCGGAACACAAATAAAAAAAGGAGAGCGTATTGCTTTTATTGGAAACAGTAACGAAAACGGAAATTGGCCCCCTCATTTGCATTTTCAAATTATTTTAGATTTAATAGGGTATGAAAGTAATTTTCCCGGCGTTTGTACTTATACGCAATTAAAAGTATGGAGCGCTTTGTGTCCTGATCCAAAACTACTTTTTAAGGAGCAAAAAGGGGATGCAACCCCTATTGATAAAAAAGCAATTTTACTAGCTGATAGAAAAAAACATTTAGGTAAAAGTCTAAGTTTATCATACAATGAACCATTGAACATTTTGAGAGGTCAAATGCAGTACCTCATTAGCGATATAGGAAGAAAATACCTAGATACAGTAAACAATGTAGCCCATGTTGGCCATGAACATCCAAGGGTTGTAAATGCCGGCCAAAAACAGATGGCCGTACTCAATACCAATACCAGGTATTTACATGAAAACATTATTTTATTTGCAGAAGAACTTTGTAAAACATTACCAAAAGAATTGTCTGTAATTCATTTTGTGAATTCAGGATCTGAGGCAAATGAATTGGCATTGAGAATGGCAAAAGCTTTTACTAACCAAAAAGATACCATTGCACTTGAAATTGGTTATCATGGCAACACGGGTGCTTGTATAGATATTAGCTCCTATAAATTTGATGGTAAAGGAGGCAAAGGAAAACCTGAACATACCCATCTTGTGCCTTTGCCCGATAGTTATCGTGGAAAATACCAGGGAAATCTTGCGAGTACCGGGTTATTGTATGCAGAACATGTGAAGGAGACAATTATAGACATCAAACGTAACGGAAAAGGAGTATCAGCATTTATCGCAGAAAGCATGGTTAGTTGTGGTGGACAAATTGAATTGCCGGATAATTATTTACAAACTGCTTATGGGTATGTTAGAGAAGCGGGTGGCGTATGTATTGCTGACGAAGTACAGGTTGGTTTTGGACGAATAGGTAAAAAGTTCTGGGGTTTTGAGTTACAAAATGTGGTACCGGATATTGTAACGATGGGCAAACCCATAGGCAATGGCCATCCACTGGCAGCTGTGGTTTGTACACCGGAAATTGCAGAAGCTTTTGCCAATGGCATGGAATATTTTAATACGTTTGGTGGTAACCCGGTATCTACTGCCATTGGACTAGAAGTATTAAAAATTATTCAAGAAGAAAACCTACAAGAAAATGCGTTACAAATAGGAAACTATTTGAAAGACTCGTTTACAACATTACAAAGTCGCTACCCCATGATTGGTGATATTCGTGGCGAAGGATTTTTTTTGGGGATTGAATTAGTTTTACCGGGTAAAATACCTGCCACAGTTCAAACAGCTTACCTTGCCAATAGAATGTTAGCCCATGGAATTTTGATGAGTGTAGATGGCCCTCAGAATAATGTATTGAAAATAAAACCTCCCATGTGTTTTAACACGAAAAATGCAGAAGAGTTAGTTTCGCATTTCGAAAAAATAATGAAAGAGAATTGTATGCAATGGTAGTTTAGAAAAGCTAAAGTCTTTTTAGGCAATTGTTCAAATAGTTACCATAAATTATTTTACTATTAAAAGAGTTTTGTGATATTAAAGTAAATTAGTAGGAATTTTTCGCCACAAAATACACAGACTTGCTTAACTGCAGGCAGGTTAAGGATGGGAAAGTGATTTAAAATCTGTGTTTTTTGTGGCAATTTATTTTTAATTTTCTTAACTAAATCAGCTTTAATTTTAATTATGCGAATGAGATTTCTTCTCCATATTGTCATCTATTGTTTTGTTTTATGTATATGCAACTTAGTAAATGGTCAACCCGCTAAAGCATATCAAAAAGAAATAGATGATTGGGATATAGCAAGAAAAGAATTTTTGATGTCTCCCGCCGGTTGGATTAACCTGGAGGGATTATTCTGGCTTAAGCCCGGACGCAATACTTTTGGCAGCGATAAAACAAATGATCATATTTATAAAAACATAACATTCCCAAAATTCGCGGGATATTTTATTTGGGAGAATGAAAAAGTGAGCTGGATAACCCATAATAAAATTATTACCACCATTCATGATACAGTAATTACAAAAGCGATATTATTTGAAAAAGG
The DNA here is from genome assembly GCA_043745885.1 of Bacteroidota bacterium. Lineage (GTDB taxonomy): Bacteria > Bacteroidota > Bacteroidia > Chitinophagales > Chitinophagaceae > Sediminibacterium. Next base: position 3,700 of record JAYTSC010000596.1, read on the forward strand.
CAGCACACCTCCCCTATTGGAATTGGGCAATTTTAGATGGAGTATTATTAAACGTGATAACAAAATAGGCATACGGCTAAGAAACCTGCTTGCACCTGCACTAAAAGCATTTGTAGGAATCAAACGTTTTCCGGTTAATGAAAAATGGCGTGTTACTGCACATTTAAAAAATGCTTCTTCTGCAAAACTCTTCATCACCAACGTGTTGGGGCAAACTATTGCAGAAAATTCTCCCGGCAAACTCTTGTTTAACGTAGAAGGTAAAAATTATCAACTAGATGCTTTAATTGAAGGAGATCAATTATTTATTTTATTTGGCGATGCCACAAGTGGCAAAACAACATATCCAACGGGCAGATTTTTATATGCTCAAATGCCCGATGCCAATGGTAATACGATACTCGATTTTAATAAAGCCTATAATCCTCCCTGTGCATTTACTGTTTATGCTACCTGCCCACTTCCTCCCAAACAAAATGTACTGCCCATTGCGATTGAGGCAGGAGAAAGGATTATTCAAAAATAAAAATATACTAACTTTTTAGGATTAGGTAGAACAAGCCCAAACTCTTTATGTCACCCTTTCAGGGTTTATTCTCATTTTTCTATTGTGCTATAAAAATATCATCCCTTCGGGATTGTAAAGTCCTAACTAAACAAATCAAAAGCCTGAAAGGCTGTCATTATTATAATCAAACATAATGCAGGATTTCCCAAACCCTGAAAGGGTGACATAGAATCTTTGCTTACCCGTCGTTTGCGCTCGAACTACCTAATCCTAAAAAACTATTTTATTGACTTAATCACTTTCCACATTTCCTCTGCAACAAACAAATTTCCGGTAGCTGTTAAATGAACTCGGTCTGTAGTAAGGATTCCGAATTCTTTGTTTTGTGGATTATTTTTTAGGTTATATTGAATAAAACCTGCGCGAAGATCCACTAAGGGAATATTGTTTTTTGAAGTATAGTTACGAAGCCAGTTGCTATACATATTTAAATCGCCATCCTGT
>JAYTSC010000597.1:0-1593 GCA_043745885.1 Bacteroidota bacterium
AGGAAATTATTTTCTTCTGCAATTTTCAAGGATTGCAAGGCTTGTTCCATTGCTTTTGGAAAGTCTCCCAATTCCCTGTTAATAATCGCCAATCTGCGCAATACATACGACTCTCCTCTTACAAACTTTATTTGCCGAGAAAGTTTCAATCCCTGGTTTCCATAAATAAATGCTGAGTCCAGATTTGTGTAACGATAATAGTGGCAAATCCACCCCAGCATAATAACCCGGGTTGTATCATTTTTCGCAAGTTTCAGTTGCAGCATGAAACTGTCTGTAAATCGGTTTTGGGCAATGGAAACATTACAGGCAATAAACAGCTGCAGTAATATTAATATCTTTTTCATTCTTTGTTTTCTTTATAGGCTTTAGCAATTTCAATGGCTTTATGCAGTTTTTGTTTCAGCAATTCCCTGTCGGGCAATTCCGTTAAGTATTCTGCTACTTTTATTCCTGCTTTCTCCAATTGCAGCAATGCAATTTGCTCTGGGCTGCCTTCGGCACAAAGTATTAAGCCAAGTGGTGAGCCTTCCCCTTTTTGCCTATCATTTTCTTCTAACCAGCGCAGGTACAGTTCCATTTGGCCTTTATAGGCGGCTTTAAATTTTCCTAATTTAAGGTCAATTGCAATTAGCCTCTTAAGTTTGCGATGAAAGAATAGTAAATCAAGATGAAAATCTTCGCCATCTATAATCATTCTTTTTTGCCGTTCTATAAACGTAAAGCCCGTTCCCAATTCTAAAATAAATTGTTCCATTTCCCGTAGAATAGCATCTTCTAATGATTCTTCAGAGTAAGTATCTTTCAGCCCAGTGAAATCAAGAAAATAAGGGTCTTTAAAAATAAGGTCAGGCGTGAGTTGGTTAGTTTCTTTAAGCTTCAACAATTCTTTTTTTATTAGTGCTTCTGGTTTTTTACTGATAACAGTACGTTCAAAAAGCATCCCGTCAATCTTTTGTTTCAACGTTCTTTTATTCCAGCTTTCTATACCACACATTTGGGCGTAAAAATCCCGCTTTAATGGGTTTTTCAATGGAATCAAAAGGAGAAAATGCGTCCAACTCAATTGTCGTACCAGTGGTACGACAATTTGCTCATCATTAAAAATCTGTGCAAACTGCATCATCCTTCGCAGGTTTTTAACACCATAATTATTTCCATATTGTTCTGTTAATTGCTGGGATATTGTTTCAACAATTTGTTTTCCATAACCAGCTCTTTTGTTTTTCAATACATCATCGTTAATCCGTTTGCCCACCCGCCAGTAAGTAATGGTAATGGTGGCGTTGGCCGCAAACGACAATTGTCTTTTTCCATCTTCAATTAATGAAACCAATTCTTTAAACAGCATTATATTATTATCTAATTTCATTTTCTCCGTTTTATGAATGGCTAATTGGCAATTGAATTGTAAAAGTTGAACCTACATTTTCCTTAGTCTCGACTTTCAACTCTCCCCCATGCGCTTTCACAATATCATAACTCAAACTCAATCCCAATCCAGTTCCCTGTCCGGTGGGTTTGGTGGTGAAGAAGGGTTGAAATATTTTATCCAATATTTTTTGCGGAATGCCATTACCGTTGTCGGTAACT
>JAYTSC010000598.1:0-3250 GCA_043745885.1 Bacteroidota bacterium
CCTGCTACAGGCGAATTGGAATTAAGTTCTATTCAGGCAGAAACACACCAGGTAATGAAAAATGTACAGGCTGTATTGGAAGAAGGCAAACTTACCTTAGTCCATATTGTAAAGACAACCATTTTTTTAAGTGATATGGCTCTCTTTGCACAGGTAAATGAAGTGTATGGTTCTTATTTTTCCGGCGATTATCCGGCTCGTGAAACCGTTGCAGTGAAAGGTCTTCCAAGGGGCGTAAATGTTGAGATTAGTGTAATTGCGGTGGTTGATTTATAGAAGTTCTCATTTTAGGCAGAAGGGCTATTACCCCAGAGACGGAGAGACGCAGAGAATTTCTCTGCGTCTCTCCGTCTGCGGTAAAAAAAATTACAGCTAGCTACCTGTCAAAAACAATATAAGCAGTCTCAAAAGTTTTCACTTCCCCCGCAGGTAATAATACCAACCCCATTCCATTATTAAAATTATCCGGTGCACCACTCAGGTTTTCTATGGCAATACTTTTCCGGTGAGTAGGAATATAAATCTGCAAAATTGGATATCCCGATCCCGGTAAAACAATAAGCTTCAGCTGGTCATTTTGTAACACACATTTGGGTTGTATTAAGTTGGCTGATAAAACAAAAGAGTTATCTAATTCAATACCCGCTAAAGAACAACCAGTGATAAATCGCGTATCTTCTATTTTTTTTCCTGTGGGAATTAGTTCGGAATTAAATTCTAATTGAGACTCACTATCAAATTGAATGGTCCATTCATCTACAGATCCACCCAAGGTAAAATAAGGATGCCAGCCATCGGCTAATGGAATCGATTTTAGATTCTCATGAGAAATATGGGTAGTAACAGTAAGCTTATTACCTTTTTTACTTCCCTCTTCTGTTTCTTCTAATTGCCATTTAATACGAATCGTATAAGGGAAGGGGTAACCCGGATCGGTTCCTGTATATTGATGAACCAAAGTTACACTGGCTTTATTTTCTTCAGATTCGGTTTCGGCAATTTGATAAATGGCATCATACAATAATCCATGAATGGCATGTTCTCCTAAAAAGTGTTTTTTTATGGTATACTCACTCGCCCCAAAAGTATATTGGCCCTTATGCATCCGGCACACAAATGGACTTAGTTTGGCACTTTTAAAACCATTGGTTAAGTTATCTTTCGCATCCTGTATAGAGTCAAATCCTTCTATCACATTCTGAACTTGTTGATGATTGGGTATACGAAATGCATTCAAAAAGCCACCAAATCCGTAAATTTCTGCTTCACAGCCGGTTAGGGTATTTTTTAAAAGAATGACCAGGCATCCCGATTCTGTGGAAATGATTGTTTGAAAAGGCATAATAGGGTATTTCAGATCAGAAAATTAAGGTGTTTTATTTAAGGTAATGTTAGAGATTAATGCAAAGTAAACTTGCTGAGTTACAAAAAAATTAATTGAGTAACCTTTCAAAGACAATTTGAAATTGATTATTTTATATATGGTTCAAATTGATAACGGAGGGTTTACCCCTACCTAATTATCGCTATGACTGGAAAATATTCTCTTAAACGCGTCTCTTATTGGAAATAATTTTTCAAATTAAGTATAAAATACAGGCTTACTGGAAAATTTTATCAATAACAGTTTTCTTAAATTCGACTTTTATTGGAAAAAATTATCCAAATATCGCCTTATAGTGGAAAATAATAGCTAAATTAGTTCATTACTTCAATTATAATGGAAAATATTTTACCTATACACCTTCAGGAACTGGTCTTTTCGTCTAGTAACACTAAAATCAGCAAACAAATATCGAAGCTGATGAAGACAGGTAAACTGCGAAAAATTGCTGCCCGTATTTATTCGCCCAATTTTACAGATAGTCCGCAGACCATTGTAAGGCGTAACCTATTTGCCATCCTAGGAAAACTGTATCCTGGCTCTATGCTCAGCCACCGATCGGCATTAGAGTTTAAGCCAACTTCAGTCGGGCATCTTTTTCTTACTTATAGCTATACCAAAAAAATAAATCTGCCGGGCATTACACTACGCTTTATGGAAGGACATGGTCCAATTGAAGGCGATAATCCGTTTTCAGGGGAACTGTATGCATCTCAATTAGAAAGGGCTTTGCTAGAAAATATGCAGGTATCCCGTCTATCTGGTCCCGAATCAAAAAAGATTGACCCGCCTAAACTGGAAGAGAGGCTGGAACAAATAATAAGGGTAAAAGGCGAAGCTGGTTTAAACGAATTAAGGGATAAGACAAGGTCAATAGCCAAAAAACTGGGAATGCAAACCGAGTTTGAAAAACTGAATAAATATATCAGTGCCTTATTGAATACACAACATTCTAAAATATTGTCCTCACCCCTTGCATTGGCAAGAGCATTTGCCAATCCTTACGACCCGGCAAGGTTGCCAATGTTTGAAAAACTATTTATTGAACTAAAACAATCAGCATTTGCAGTACTGCCGGAAAAAAATATCAGCAACCCATCCTTCAGAAATTTTGCTTTTTTTGAAGCCTATTTTTCCAATTACATTGAGGGTACTGAATTTGAATTGGAAGAAGCAAAAAAGATAATTGCAACAGAAACACCCATGCCCAACCGGGATGAAGATTCTCATGATGTATTGGGAACGTATAAACTGTTAAGCAACCGGGAGGAAATGAATATTACACCTGGCAAACCGGAAGAACTGATGGAGATACTTTTAAACAGGCATACCGTTTTAATGAGTGTAAGAACTTCAAAAAACCCAGGACAGTTTAAAGATAAAAACAACCGGGCAGGAGATACACATTTTGTTGACCATACACTTGTGAAAGGTACATTAATAAAAGGTTTTGACTATTACCGGGCACTTTCCGACCCTTTTGCTAAAGCGGCTTTCATGATGTTTCTGATAAGTGAAGTACATCCTTTCCTTGATGGTAATGGAAGAATAGCAAGGGTAATGATGAATGCAGAATTGGTAAAACAGGAGCAATCAAAAATTATTATCCCAACTGTTTACCGTGACAATTATATGCTTGCATTAAGAAAGTTAACAAGGCAACAAGACCCATCACCTTATGTAAGGATGCTACTGAAAGCCCATATATTCAGTTCATCAATTACAGGTGATGATATGGATGCTATGGAAAAACACCTGGAATCATCGAATGCTTTTAAAGAACATGATAAAGCGAAGTTGAAAATTATAAAGGAGGGATGATGACAATAAAAAAGCTAAAAAATCTTTTTGCCTCCGTGCCAGTTC